>CAYRDO010000198.1:0-1207 GCA_964422985.1 uncultured Rhodohalobacter sp.
CTCTTCAGGATATTGAAGCTGTGATTTGCGATGAATCCACCGATAGCTTTACTCAAATTGAAAGTGATTTGAATCTCGGAGAAAATCTTGGAGAAGAAGAAGCGCTGATTGTATTTACTTCCGGGACAACGGGTCCGCCGAAAGCTGTGGTGCTGAGTCAGCGGAACCTGCTTGAAGACGCTCGTGCGATTTCTGACTGGCATGAAATTGATTCTGAAATTCGAATGATGTGTGTGCTCCCCATTCATCACGTAAACGGAACAGTTGTAACCATGATCACCCCGTTCTTTGTGGGAGGATCAACGGTGTTAAATCAGCGGTTCAGAGTCGAGAAATTCTTCGAAATTGTGGATCAGGAAGCTATTCATATGGTGAGCGTGGTGCCTACGCTTTTGCAGTATCTCAACAGCTATTATGAAAAGCGGGATCTGCCTGAGTATCCAACATTGAAGGAAATTATTTGCGGAGCGGGACCTTTAACCGTAAAAGTTGCGAAGACATTTGAAGATCGATTCGGAGTTCCAATCATGCACGGATACGGCTTATCAGAAACCACCTGTTATTCCTGTTTTCTGCCGATTGATTTGTCTGATAAAGATCACAAAAAATGGATCAACGAATTTGGATACCCGAGCATCGGCATTCCGATCCCGGCGAATGAGATGGATATTCACGATCCCGATGGGAATTCGCTTTCTGAACAAGAACGCGGTGAAATTGTGATCCGAGGTGTGAATGTGATGATAGGCTATTACAACAATCGTGAAGCCAATGAAGAAACATTCAAACACGGTTGGTTTCGAAGCGGCGACGAAGGGTTTTATATGAAAGATGATCAGGGCCGGCCATTCTTTTTTATTACCGGCCGATTGAAAGAGTTGATCATACGCGGTGGCGTAAACCTGGCCCCGTTGGAAATTGATGAAGTGATCAACAAAGCGCCCGGAGTCAAATCGGGAATTGCCGTTGGTTTTGAAAACGATTGGTATGGCGAGGAAGTCGGAGCATATATCGAACTGCAAGATGGAGTGGAAGAAAATGAGGAAGCGATTTTGAGTTACTGCAAGGAACATCTTCCACATTCCAAAACACCAAAAGTGATTGTGTTTGGAGATCAAATTCCGGTGACCTCAACAGGAAAATACCAACGCCGAAAAGTGACGAATCTGTTTAAACAATGGAAAGACGTACAATTTCGAAAGAATGG
>CAYRDO010000198.1:1307-7655 GCA_964422985.1 uncultured Rhodohalobacter sp.
TCGAACCACGGAGCCATCCCCCGAGATCAACTAAAAATTCTTTCATTTGATCATTCCCCCTTCTAAGGGGGAATTCTTTCAATCTTTTTCTAAAATCATAAATCAAACCAAATGAAACTAATCAACAAATTTCAAAAAACACTCACATCAACCCTTTTCTGCTTTTGTCTACTTTTCATTTCAGAAATTACTCTTGGAGCTGAAGTCGATACCCTACGATTCCACAGCGAAGCGATGCAAAAGGAGATGCCCGCAGCGGTTGTTGTGCCGGAGAGTTATGACGAAAATAGTTCGGATTATCCTGTTTTGTATCTGTTGCATGGCGGCCGTGGTAATTTCAGGGATTGGCTGACTGAAGTACCAGATACAAATTTGGTTCACAAAATGGCGGATCAGTACAACATCATTATTGTACTTCCGGATGGCGGAGCTCTTAGTTATTACTTTGATAGTCCGACGATGGCGGAGAGTCAGTACATGAGCTACATCTCAAAAGATTTGCGAGAAGAAGTGGACACCCGTTATCGAACCGTTGCGGAAAAAACAGGGCGTGTCATTGCAGGACTTTCGATGGGCGGTCACGGTGCATTCTACATCGCCACGAAAAATCCGGAGCTGTACAGCGCGGCGGGGAGTATGAGTGGGGTGATGGACATCAACCCAAGAACCTGGAAGGTACCGGATGAGTTTGTACAAACCCGATTGGGAACGTTTGAAGAACTACTGGGGGTGCCGGAAAACCCTGAGAATCCATATCGTGAGTATACGGCAGTTGGCTTGGTCGATCAGATGAAAGAGAATGATGTTCAACTGATTTTTGAATGTGGAGTGGATGATTTCCTGATTGAAACCAGCCGCACGCTTCATCAAAAATTATTGGAAAACGAAACGCCTCACGTTTACATCGAGCGGCCCGGAAGCCATGACTGGGAGTATTGGAGAAATGCATTGCCATATCATATGCTATATCTGCATAAGGTTCTAGAAAAGAATGGAGCAGATGTAAAAGGTTGATATTTTCAAGCGTGGGCTCATCGGCTGTCGAGTCCATCTCGGATGCCGAATTTCTTGGATTGAGTTCTCGGATTCGTTTTCTTTTCTTTGATTTCATACATTCTCATAGCTAATAATTCTATGATGGTGGTATGAGAGATCGGATATCTGTTCACTGTGTCTGCCTTTTTATAATAGGGTTTGTTTTGTTCACCTCTTGTGATGATAGCTTTGAACCCATGCAGGAGAACGACAAATATTTCTTCTCCATTTTCGGATACCTCGATGCCGCCGCTGATACACAATGGGTTCGGATCACACCCGCCCGTGAGCAACTGAATGCACCGGCCGAAGTACCGGAGATGGAAGTGACACTCGAGAACCTGAACAGCGGTGAAACGGTCATCATGAAAGACTCTCTTTTTGCGTCAGGAAGCGGATTTAATTATATCAACTTTTATACGCTTGCGGATATTGAACCCGGTCAGAGTTATCGTGTGCAGGCCAAAAATGCTGAGGGAAAATCGAGTTCGGTCACACTCTCCACACCGGCTGAATTTCCAACGCCTCGTTTGTTGAAAGACACTTCATTCTGGACGGACGAACACATCTATCAAATCGTCATCAATGGAGCGGAGAAACTTGTGGATGTGCAGACCTGGTGGTTTGTTCGAATTGAATCTGATGACGGTGTTGAATTCAAGAAATTTACATTTTCTTACAGAGACAGGCTTGAGTGGGTTGAAACCTATGGTGGCGCTCATGTTGTTGAATTTATTTATGAGCAGGAGCAAGCAGAGATTATGGACTTACCGACTGTTCGTCTTGCTCCGAATGCCGAGGTCGAATTTCTGCATCAACAGGTGTATGTTGCCGCCGCAGGACCCGAATGGAATGAGGAGATTCCATCCCTGGATGATCTTCTCTATTCACGTTCCGAACTCTTATCAAATGTGGATAACGGACTTGGCTACATGGTTGGAGTCTACAGCAAAGTCATTCCTTACGAAACGTGCGAGGATGAAACTGGCTGGCTGATTGCGTGTGAGGAAGAAGAGCCGTATTGGTAATGATTGCTGCTGAATAGACCGTTAATGTAGCGAGTGATCATCGGCTGCCGAATTGCAAGTGTTATGCTATTGAAATTCACCAGCCCAAAACTGCAATGGGCAGGTGAAGGCTTATCGACTGTAAATCCACTTTGGTTATGGCATGGGAAAGATGATTCGGCAGGTGAGAAAACAATCGCCCGTGACAGTCTCCAGCCGATTGGATTAGGAATAAATAAGTTGCTTTCTCCTTCTGGCTTTCGGGAAAGAAATCATACCTCAATTTCAAAGATCCTCCGTTTCCACACCCTATGATCTTCTCCAGTACAACTCCGATACAACTCCGTATATACTCCGTATATGCTCCGTAAAATGACGGAGTAATACAGGAGTTAGTACGGGGCTGATATGGAAGAATATAAAAGGAGATCCATCCAAGTGGAGGTGTCGGACGGACCGGATTAAGTTTGCTGCAAAATCCAATTTGGCTGCCGAATTTCCTGGTTTGGGTACCGCGTAATTCGGCAGGTGAAAAACCCAATCACCAGGCGATGCTCCCTTTACCTAAAAATTTTACAAAAAAAGTCCATGTTCCCTCAAAAAAACGCTTTCAAAGTTGGAATAGATTATTATTTTGTCTTGTCACGCAACAATGAAGGCTCAAACAAAGCTACTGTAGTGTTAGGTACAAAGCCATCTCTTTTATTGGTTTTACAAAGCTAAACGTTCATCAATGAGCAATCATCTCTCTTTATTCTTCACGTTATACATTCAGGTATGAAAAATTCCAAAGTTGGTCGTCTATTCTCTATTTCTATCCTATTTATTGGAATTCTAATATGTGGTGTTCAATCCGCCAATGCCCAGGATGCATCCATCCAGGGGTTGATTACGGACAATGCCACAGGTCTGCCACTCTATGGCGCCAATATTATTTTGCAATCTCCGATGGATGAGAATGTACGTCTCGGTACCTCGGCAGATAGTGAGGGGTTTTATACTCTTGGTTCCATTGAACCGGGGACCTGGATTGTTCGGTTTAGCTTTATTGGGTATGAGGCCGAACAGGATACAATTTCTTTGCGACAAGGGGAAAATCGTTCCATTAACGCTTCGCTGAATCCCGATGAAGCGATGATGGAAGAAGTGGTTGTGGAAGGTGCAACGGGTGCCGTTATGCGGGATGAAGGACGCCAACGGATTACGCCTGTGGATATGACTCGGGTTCCAAGTCCCGCAACGGGCGACCTTGTGACCTACCTTCAAACGCTTCCAGGCGTTGTTGCAATGGGTGACCGTGGCGGACAGTTTTTTATTCGTGGTGGAACACCTTCACAAAACATGGCACTGGTTGATGGTGCCATGATCTACAAACCGGCTCATATTGTAGGATTTTATTCTCCATTTCCCGAAAACCTCGTTGCCGGAGCCGACTTTTATGCCGGTGGATTTGGTCCGCGTTATACAGGCCGGCTTTCATCTGTTTTAGATATCCAGATGAGGCATGGCGACCGCGAGGGATATAAAGGTTCTGGGTCCATCAGCCCTTTTGCAGCAGAAGTAATGGCCGAAGGCCCGATATCAAAAGGGGAATCATCATTCGTTTTTTCCGTTCGAAATTCGCTCATTGAAGAGACGAGTACCTGGTATCCGATTGAAAATCAGCCCTTAAAATTTCAGAGCCAGTTTTTGAAAGGCAGTTATATCGATCAAAATACTCGTTGCTCGGCTATGTTTTTGCATACGTATGACCGCGGCCGAATGGATTTCGAAGAGCCGGAAGCCATACAGTGGCGCAATATGGTATTGGGAGGAAAGTGCGTGGCATTGCCGGAAGGTTCGCGGGCATTGATGGACACGAATATCAGTCTCACTCACTTCTCAAATAAAGTGACGGAAGCAGAACCGTTTGGATTTTCATCCGGAGTGTTTGGGCTGAATGTAGACCTGAACCTCCGTCAGTACAGGGGAAATGTTCGGTTTGATTATGGATTTTTTACAAAACTGAATTATCTGAATTACGATCTGGGTGAAAAGTTTGTCGGTATTTCGGGAGATAATTATTCGGAACTGGCCCTCGGCGGATATTTACAAACCTCAATCGAGGTAGGAGATCGATTCACTGTTCAGCCCGGTGCGGCCGTTTCTTTAAATCCCCAGGGATACGGATTGAGCCTGGAGCCTCGTTTTAGATTTTCATTGAACCCATTTGGAAATGAATCGGAAGAGCTGAGCGGTTCACTTGGATTGTATAAGCAATCGATTGTTGGAATCAGCGATATGCGGGATCTCAGTTCCGTGTTTGTTGCCTGGTCCGGTACGCCCCTGGGTGCGGAGCAGATGACTTCCGTTCATGCACTTTTAGGTTGGCAGCAAGAGTTTATCCCGGGATTCTCATGGTCGGTTGAGGGGTATTACAAAACGATGTCGAATATCGCTGTCCCCGTGTGGAGTACCATTGCAAGATTTACAACGGATCTGGCTCTTGCCGATGGAGAGGTTTATGGAGCGGATTTTCGAATTGAATACAATCGTGGACCATTTTACGCACTCGTTGGATATGGATACAGCCATACGCTTTATAAATCAGCTCAGGATCATTTTAATGTTTGGTTCGGCGAGGAGATCCAGGAGTACAATCCGCCACATGACAGACGTCACCAGGTGAACCTTCTGTTAAGTGTGGACATTGGTAAATTTACAGTTGGTTCGAGATGGCAGTTGGGTTCAGGATTGCCGTATACAAGACCTCTCGGGTTTGATGATCTTCTCGATTTCAGAGAGCGTCTGCCGGATGTGACTACAGACCGCGGAACCCGACGTGTAATCCTCGACAAACCCTACCAGGGACGCATGCCGGTAGTTCACAGGTTGGATGTTTCTGTTGAGCGAAGTTTTCAGATTACCAATTCAGGAACTACCCTAAATCTTCAGGTGGGAGCGATCAACAGTTACGATCAAACCAATATTTTCTATTACGATGTATTTACGCATCGCCGAATCGATCAATTACCATTCCTGCCGTACGCAACTCTCGAGTTGGAGATTGATTGATGAGATGTGGAGTGAAAAGGCAAAAGGCAGAAGTGAAAAGTAAAAATTCCCCCTTTGAAGAGGGAAGCCCCGATGCTTCGGGGCGGGGAAAGACCGCTCGTATATTATTTTCAGAGACTAACTTTCGAATTTCCAGTACTATCCCCCTGCGCCCCCTTCAAAGGGGGAGTTCTCTCCAAACTTTATTGGTTTATTCAGTCGTAATTTTTGCTTCTCTACTTACCCTTTCAAGCTGCAACGACAGTTTCCAGGCACTTGAGGAGAATGATCAATATTATTTTTCGATGTACGGGTACCTGGATGCATCGGCGGATACCCAATGGGTACGGGTAACACCGGCCCGGGAACAGGTTGATGCGCTGGAAGAAATTCCGGAGATGACCGTTACCATTGAGAACCTGGACACGGGGGATACGATTACGATGAAAGACTCGCTTTTTCAGAATCGTGGAGCCAACTATATCAACTTCTGGACCACAGAACCGATTGAGCATCATCAAAGTTATCGGGTAGTTGCTGAGAAACCGGACGGTTTAACAAGTTCGGCTACTGTAAATATACCCGCTGAACTACCAACTCCACGTGTCATTATTCAGACATCATTTGGTTTTCCTACAACGTACTCTGTAGAAGTGGATGGGAGTGTACATGTTGCGGATGTTCAATCGAAGTGGTATGTACGTATCAAAGCGCCGAACTTCAATTCACAAAGAGTTTTTACGTTTTCCTATCGGAATGATGCAGATACCACGGAGGCAAATGGCGGCTCATACAGTTTCCAACTTAAGCCGGAAGAAGAGCTGAACGATATCCAGACACAAATTCTCTTGCCCGAAAATGGAGAGCTCGAAGTTGTCCATCGTCAAATTTTTGTAGCATCAACCGGCAGCGAATGGATAAGCGGGGTTTCTTCTTTAAGTGATTTAGAATATGCGCTACCCGAAACATTTTCCAACGTTGAAAATGGGGTTGGATTTGTGACAGGAATCGATAGCAAATATGTACCGTACGCGAGTTGTGAAAATGAGAGTCAAACAGCTATTGTTTCATGCCCGGAAGAGCAAGAATTCTGGTAAGAGAGCAATCAGAATCAGAACTTTGTTAAATAGTAAATGGTTACTGATTGGAAGAGAATTTATCGTAAAATTTAACTATAGTTTGTTAGATGAAACGGAATGTAAACAGATCAAATTGCTCAACATGGCTTCGTGTATTCACTTTCGAAGTTCTTAAAGATTTTTTCAGAAAATCG
>CAYRDO010000199.1:0-5423 GCA_964422985.1 uncultured Rhodohalobacter sp.
GTAATCACTTTTTTAATGCGAAAAAAGTGACGAAAAGGCACCGGGAATAGAGATGTTTACGTTGTAATGTCGAGCTAAAATTTCAGTTCGATTATGCTCGCAAAATCGATTTTCCCGCTATTCCCGCAACATTGGGAATAATGTTTCCAGGCATAAATAACATTCGGCTTCCGAAACGAATGCGAAGCGAACAACCTCCCCTCTTGAGAGGGGACAGTGAAATGAGCGTTTAGCGAATGAACCAGGGGTGTGTTCACGTGGACAACACGCACATTATAATGCAACCCAAAAACCCCTCGACACCAAGAAAGCCTTTTCAACATCCACCGCCTCGGGGTGCTGTTGCTGGCTTTACCTAACCCACGGCGACAAAATGTTCGCGGAAAAGCACCGCTCCTATTTTTTCCGCGGGCTGTGTTACATCACCCCGTTGGGGTTCTAAGATTGCACAAGTACAATCAATGTAAAATCCCCTCCTTGTGGCGCGCCTTTCGCCATAGGGAGGGGACTTGAGGGGTGGGCCATCACGTCAACCCTTCGGCCTTGAAGAATCTGTGGGAACAGGCTGTATTGTGAAGCGCTTTGGCAGCCTTCGTCACCGGTGATAATCCTGGTTCTATTTCTATATGTGATGGACCATTCGAAGGGTGCCGCGCTGAACCATCAGCCGCCGCAGATTATTCACAGCCGAGAGGTTTTGGTTACTTTTGACGGTACAAAAGTAACAGAAGGATTCGGCAGACAGGCCCGGGATGACGTGCTGAATGATGAATATCGAACATGGAAGGTGGTGAAAAAGCTTTTAAACTGAGAAAGGATAAATACGGATTCTGAATATTAGTCTAATTTACACTCGTTCCTACATCCGAATTGGTAGTAAATGCTTGGGGGGAGAGTTTAGCTTACAACCTCGACTAATACGCATCTTATTTATTTTTTACATCCATTTTTACTGCACGAAATTTTGCTATGTGAGTTTACCCAGTGAGATGGATGCTTTTCAGTATCAACTCCGCAACCTGTGGCACCACCTTTGTTGCCACTATGAACTTCTCCTGTTGGTATATGTTTAACTGCCATTTTTTGTTCTCTTGTTAGTTAAGGTTTATCAGTATTTACTGATTTTTGATAACATGTGTAATATATGTATAATGAACCTGAATGAGAAACTTACCTCCAAAATCATGGTAAACCGAATCGTGTCGATTCACTAAAACTGGAGAACGTCGTCGAAACGGTGAGGGGAAGTATATAAACCATTGTAAATTTGGGTATCTTGAGAAAGCAATAAGTTAAGTATCAAAACCATCTATGTACTACCGCAGAAAAGTCTTACTGGCATTACTTGAGCGATTTGGTGGAGAAGTAAAACCCACACACTTCCAGAAGTTACTCCTTATATTTACCCGCCGGCAGCGGAAACCGGCTTACGAGTTTGTGCCGTATAAATTTGGTGCTTTTTCTTTTCAAGCCCGGGCGGACAAAGGCACGATGATCAAATATGGTCAGCTTAAAAATTCCAAACACTGGGTATTTTCTGCAGATCAAAGCTACATGGAGGAGCTCAACCAAACCGACCAAAAAGTCCTGGATGATCTTTGGAAGCAGTTCAAGAATTATTCCACCGAGGAGCTGGTGAAATATACCTACCGTGAATATCCTTTTTATGCCACCCGAAGTGAGATTGCTGAAGAGCTGTTAACGAGAGATGAATGGAAGCGGGTGGAATTGACTCATCCGCAAAACAAAGGTAAGTTCTTATATACCATCGGCTATGAAGGCATTTCCGCAGAAGAGTATATGAATCGGTTGTACAGCAAACAGGTAAATCTGTTGGTAGATGTGCGTAAAAACTCTATGAGTATGAAGTACGGGTTTTCAAAAAGTCAGCTAAAGAATATGTGCCGGAAGATGGGTATTGAATTCTTGCATATACCAGCGTTGGGTATTGAATCAGCAAAACGAAAGAAGCTGGATACTCCGGAAGATTATGAGCAATTATTTAACGAGTATGAGCAACAGACACTCCCAAACAGAGACCACGAATTAAAGCGGCTCAATGAATTAACAGAGGAGTACGAACGGGTGGCTATCACTTGTTTTGAGCGGGAGCACACCAGTTGCCATCGCCATAAAATTTCCGATCACCTTCACGCACAATACGGGGTGCCTATAGAGCATATGTAACGACAATAAATCGCGGGGTACAATGACTGCATTTCAGCACGAGAGAAAGAGAGTACTGATAATGGTAAAAGCCTATCTCACAGCCGTTTCTAAATAGGTGTGGATTCTCTTTCTGTTAGAAATAAGACTGGAAAACTGCTTATCCGAAACATCGCTGAACCGTGCCAGTACTTTACGGTTAATGTCCGTTTGGTTTTCAAAAATAGCAAGTGATCGGAAAGGGATTCCCCAGCGTTCATATTGATGCAGGCTTATGGTTACATCCCGGCACTTGTCATCGTTTTGAATGGCAAAAATGAGAAGTGGAACATCCATTCCGTTTACATAGCAATCCACAGGGTAGCTCTTTTGCGGATCATGGTCTTTAAAATGATAATCGAAGGTGTAGCGCCCATCTGGAAGTTCAGCTTCCATCGTTTGTTTAAAGTCTTCGATAAACGTTGACTTCACAATTTCCCTGTTCAGGTAGCTCAGGTCTGTGATTTTTGTCAATGCTTGCAGGTACGTATACAATGCATTACCGGCTTCATCCGGTTTAAAGCGTAATTCAAGAGACCCTTCAGATTCAGAAATCCCGAAATTATTTAAAACGGAATCGAGCAGTTCTGCACGGTTACCGCGTTCCAGGGCTGCCATATCCATCTCATAGCTCATGTGCATAAAGGTGTGGCCTTCATCACTGAGAAGCCAGCCGTTCCCATTCTTTTGGAGTACAATGGAGAAGCCGTCACCGTCGTCAAACGTAAAAGGAGTAAACACACGGTATCGATTCATCCCTTCCTCATGCAGGCGAACCGCCTCTGAGACTTTCTCTTTAAAATCGTTTGCTATGTGTCTAGTGGTGTTCAATTTCTATGTAATTGAGAGACTTAACTGAGAATTATTTTTTAAAGATACATTACAATCATCAATTAAACACTGAAGTGCACTTCGAAGATTCGAATATCGATCCGTTATTTCAGCATAAAATTCTTCTTTTCGTCCGGCAAGTTGATATCGTTCTGTAGCTATGTGAATATGAAAATCATAGAAAGCGGGTTCTTTCTCTAAAACGTTTCGGTGTTCATGACTTTTGCCATTATAACGTGTTAATTTGAAAACCGTATTCAATTCTTTGGGACTATATCCTAAAATCGCGGAAAAATCGAGTGGATTCTTACGGTTCTGTCTGAGTTTTAGATAAAACGAACTTCCGTCATTTCTTGGAATCGTGTAGTCAAATTCTTTATGTCCGTTCTTATCTTTCATACGGGAGAACAGTTCCTCAAATTCCAAATTAACAGACTTCTCCTCTTCGATTAACGCCCGAATTTCCCCATTAGTCAGATTTATTTTCATGTCTGAACTCTCTTTGTGAACCGTAACTCCAATAATATGAGTAAATTGAATAAATTTTGGTAATGAAATTTATGCTTGGTTAATCAAATCATTCCCAAGCCTGATCCTAAAATTGTACGGGTACGATAGTACGGTGAACGCCGTAGAATTGATGAGGAACAGATTCGTTACCATCACGCAATTCCGTATTTTTAGTGCATGCAAAAAGAACTACAGATTCGGGTGCTACCTGAAGTGGCAGGAGAGCCTCATTTACTCAAAGAATACCTTATCAATAAAGAGGGGCTTGCGCCCGGAGATCTCCGGCATGTTCAGGTATTGCGCCGCTCGATTGATGCCCGCGCCCGGCAGGCGTACTTCCAGCTGAAAGTCAGACTTTATATCAACGAAGAGTATGAACCGGAAGAGATCACCCTGCCGGATTATCCGAATGTGAGCAACGCTGAGGAAGTGATCATCATCGGGGCCGGACCGGCCGGGCTGTTTGCCGCCCTGGAACTCCTGGAAAACGGGTTGAAGCCGGTCATGATCGAGCGCGGGAAAAATGCCAAAGACCGCATCCGGGATCTCAAGAAGATCAATGTGAATCATATCGTGAACGAGGATTCGAATTATTGTTTTGGAGAGGGAGGAGCCGGAACCTATTCGGATGGAAAGCTTTACACCCGTTCTAAAAAGCGGGGGGACGTCCGAAAGGTGCTGGAGCTTTTGGTCGGGTTCGGGGCTGTAGAAAATATCCTGGTAGAAGCTCATCCCCATATCGGGACCAATAAACTCCCTGCCATCATTGCAAATATGCGGGAGTGTATTCTGCTGCATGGAGGTGAAATCCACTTCAATACCCGCGTAACAGATCTGATCACCGATTCCTCTTCCATCAAAGGGGTGAAGACGAAGGATGGTTCAACCTATTCTGCAAAGAAGGTGATCCTGGCAACGGGACATTCGGCCCGTGATATTTTTGAGCTGTTATACCGGAAGGGGATAGAGATCGAGCTGAAGCCGCTGGCCATAGGCGTTCGTGTGGAGCACACGCAATCCCTGATCGATTCCATACAGTACAATTGCGAAACCCGGGGAGACTATCTTCCTCCGGCATCCTACAGCATTGCTAAACAGATAAATGGTCGCGGGGTTTATTCGTTTTGTATGTGTCCGGGAGGAGTCATCGCTCCCTGTGCCACCTCGCCGGGAGAGATCGTGACCAATGGTTGGTCATCCTCAAGGCGGGCGCGTTCTACCTCCAATTCCGGGATCGTGGTAGAATTAACTCCTGAAGAATTCAAACCTTTCGAAAAATACGGTCCGTTAGCCGCGATGGAATTTCAACGGTCTATTGAGCAGAAAGCGTGGGCAGAAGGGGGCAAGACCCAGGCGGCTCCGGCTCAACGCCTGCGGGATTTTATTAAAGGAGACGTTTCCAAAGACTTGCCCAACACCTCGTATGCCCCGGGGATTACATCCGTTGAACTGGGTTCTGTACTGCCTGATCTGATCCACAAAAGCCTGAAGGAAGGGTTCCTGCAATTTGACAAAAGCATGCGCGGGTACCTCACCAATGATGCCGTGGTGCATGCACCTGAATCACGGACATCCAGCCCGGTTCATATTCCGCGAGACCATGAGACCTTAGAGCATGTTCAGATCTCGGGACTCTATCCCTGTGGAGAAGGAGACGGTTATGCCGGGGGCATTGTATCGGCAGCCATGGACGGAATGAGGTGTGCGAAGCAGATAAAAGCTCATTCGCAGTAACGACTGCTTTCCGCGGTTGCAGCGGGCCATAAGCCGGGTAATGGTACAAAGAACGGTTTGTGTTTTCTGCCCAAGTACCGAGTAAATTATTACCCTCTCTTCCCGGTACGGTGAGAAAAAAAGTAACAACCTCCCGCGTCCGT
>CAYRDO010000199.1:5433-7321 GCA_964422985.1 uncultured Rhodohalobacter sp.
AACAGTATCACAACCAGACATACCCCGAATTATTCACGAAAAAATATAGAAAAGAAGGTAAGCCATTGATAAGATGATATGTATAGTGAAAGAGTCGCAGCTCAAATTTGAGTGTTGGGACAAATGGTCACGCACCGAGCCAATTTCTTGGTGTATAATCCGGGTTAAAACGCGCGCCATTACTATCGGCAACTTCCGCCGGAATACCCCTGCAGGATTTGAAATAACGACCGGTATGGACAGATGATGAAGCTTACGGTTTGGGCATAATGAAAAAGAAATATGTACAGATACAAGCTGAAATGAGTTTTGTCCGGTAACAGATGGTTGCCTTATTACTATTCACCACAAAGATTACTGAAGGGTTATCATTAAAAATCGAAACATCATAACACGCTTTTACTCTCTTGATGTGTTACGTGGAGTCGCTGCGCTTGGAATCGTATTTTTCCATTGGCAGCATTTCTTTTTTTCCGGAATTGAACCCGGTACTTTCGATATGGCTCAGTTTCCACTATCCGGATGGTTAGATCTTCTCTACACAAAAGGATACCTGGCCGTTGACCTGTTTTTCTTTCTGTCCGGATTTATTTTTTACTGGCTCTACTCTCAGCAAATTTCTAAAGACAAGATCACGTTTCGAAAGTTTTTTTGGCTGCGATTTTCTAGGCTTTATCCTCTTCACATCGCAACATTGCTGATTGTAGCGGTCAGTCAGAAATGGCTTTTATACGAAACGGGAAGCTATTTTGTGTACTTGTACAATGATATTGAACATTTTCTGCTGAACATCTTTTTCATCTCCTCCTGGGGATTTGAGCAGGGATTTTCATTCAACGGACCGGTCTGGTCTGTATCCGTTGAGGTTTTACTATATATGTTATTCTTTATCATCTGCCGTTTGTTTCCGCGACGGATCATTGTATTGAGCCTTACCTCCGTGGCCGGTTTTATCATTATGAGTGAATTTTATAATCCGGTTGGCCGGGGTATTGGTGCATTCTTCTTTGGCGGCTGTATGTTTTTTGCCTACCAGAAGATTATTGCTTCCGAGAGGTTCAGAGTCAGCACATGGTCCGTCGTTACCGGTACCGTTTGTGCCTGGTTGATAACCATTTCACTTCCGTTGCTAAAGATGGATAACAGCGATCTGTTAACAGCCTCCTTTGCATCATACCTGCCGGATTCTGTCCCCTATATTCAATGGTGCTTCGGGCATGTGTATACAATGTGGCCTTTTCTCGTCCTGTTTCCCTTAACCATCTTATCACTTGTATTGCTTGAAACCCGTTACGGTACCCTGGGCAAGCGTTTTTCATTTTTGGGCGATATCTCCTATGCGGTTTATCTCATCCATTTTCCCTTACAACTCCTGTTTTTTGTGATTGTAAATAAGTTCGCCTTTGATCAATCTATTTACTACCAACCATGGTTTATGAGTTTCTTCTTTATCATTTTGATACTTGTATCTCTGTTTAGTTACCATTTTTACGAAAAACCGCTGCAAGTTTTTCTGCGGAGAGTTGGGCCGAGGGAATAGGTCGGTGTTTTTAGTAGATTGAGTCATGTTCCGTTCTAATTTATTCTCTCATTTAATGTCTCAATTCTCTCATTTTATGGGATCTGTTTGATCTCTTTTTTAGCACTTCTTTTCAAATTATTGACTTGTATTCTTTTTTGCCATATTTATTTAAAGGGGTTTTATTTCCCATTTTTAAATTGAATAAGTTGAATATCCCGTTATTTTCTAGTTCTGTTCTACCTAATGGTCTTCTCTAAAATCTGACAATAGAAGCTCACTATTAAAATTCTTTATTTCCATTACGAATTGACGCATGAACCTTAACAAATCGGAAAATTATTCATTTCATTCTCCGCAACACATGGA
>CAYRDO010000200.1:0-7320 GCA_964422985.1 uncultured Rhodohalobacter sp.
GATATATCTAGACTGGATATACCGTTTTCTACTCTATCATAAAGGGATACATCCGCAAGAGATGACAGAAGCGGAAATATCCTCATTTCTAACTTTTTTAGCGGTTGACAAACAGTTATCAGCGTCCACCCAGAACCAGGCTCTGAATGCCCTCCTATTTTTGTATAAGCAGGTGCTAAAAAAGAATCCGGGCAGGCTGGAATATGATCATGCAGAGGCTGAGAACCATTCACTTGATGCTTTAAATCGCAATGAAGTCAGGAAAATACTTTCCCGACTGAAAGCAAAAGAAGACATCCACTTAATGGCATCCCTTTTGTATGGCACCGGTATGCGGTTGAATGAGTGCCTCAAACTACGCATCAGAGATGTGGACTTTCAGTCAAATTCTATTACAGTATATGATGAGGCAGGAAATGTTATCAGAAAAACATTACTTCCCCGAAAACTAAAAATGCAGCTGAAAAACCAAATAGAAAAAGCGAACCAAAAACTGCATGAGAATTTTAAAAAGGTTGGTTTTGGGGGGGTGTTTAATTCCACAATCCTTAAAAGAAAACTCTTCGGATTTGATGAAGGAATTTGACTGGCAATATATTTTCCCCGCTCCAAAACTTTCGGTTCATCCCGTTTCAGGATATTTAGTGCAGCATCATTACCACGAAAGCTTATTGCAAAAAGCGATTAAAAAGGCTGCCAGGCATGCAGGGATTTCCTCGAATGTTTCCTGCCAAACGCTACGCCACTCTTTTGCCAGGCATCTGCTGGAAAATGGCTACGATTTACACATCGTGCAGGAACTGCTCGGGCACAAAGATGTTCGAACTACAACAGTTTATATGCACTCATTAACCAGAAATAAATTAAATGTGCACAGCCCCCTTGATGATTAACTGCAAGATAACATTAGTTTATTGGCCCCAGAATAGTGTATAAAAACCTGTTTTTTAATATAGTGTATTAGTATTTCGAAAACTATTGCGGGAGATATGCATAGAGAGTATGTGGTCATTCAGGTGTGTAAGGTAGAAGAGATCGAGATTACTAAGGAGCATCAATACAACTCAAATTGGGTCCCGAAAACAAATCTACTTTTGTGGGGAGATCAAGGCAGATCAGATTTAAAAAAGAGAATTCAAACTAAATGTAATTTACAAGATTATTCAGTTTCAAAGATTATTGTAGCCATAAATTAACAATATTGAAGTAAATTTGAGATCGGTGGGCAATTCTATCTGATTTAATTAATAAAGATCGTCGGCCAAATGTTGGCCACCACAAAAGCCCTAAGTGTCAGCTTCCAATATTGTACGCCCGGAAGTTGGCAAAAATGCTCTTCAATTTTCATATCAACAGTAGAAAAATGCAGGCAAATGAAGAGTTTGTTGGACAAATGTTGGACAGGAATTTTGCTTTATTTGGTACTTGTATTCTACAGAATAAGATGAGATGGGTTCGGTTTACTTCCGAATTAAACGATAAGATTGGGAGAGTCGAAAACTGTTATTTCCTTAATGAAGATTCCCTTACAATTAACTTCGGCTCCAATACTTTTTTTTGAGGTTTTGTTACTTTGTCTTCTGAATTTATTTGTTGGTAAAATAGCTCTGCAGCAGTTTTGCCCATTAGATTTGTTTGTTGATCGACCGTTGTTAAGGAAGGTGTAACCAGGGAGGTAAATGATTCATTACTAAATCCTGCTACAGCTATCTTTTGAGGGACTTTTTTAAGATTTAAAATTTTTACTAGGGCCTAACGTCTATTTAATGAATAATATATAGCCCGAAATTATGCCTTATAATAGTCCAAAATGAATGTTCGAACAAATTGTGAAGGGTCTTAACCGGTTTGATATAGAATTCGGGACCGCCACTATTGGATCATTAGCATGGGTTGGAGATTCCGGATCAAGTCCGGAATGACAGAATCGTGGGATTTTTCAAAGCTCACTTTTAATTTTCTTGAAACTCGTCCATTTTTTCAGTTTGCCCAGTCTCTTCATAAAAACTCACCAACCTCTCTTTTGCATTCTCCGTCTCAAAATGGTCTTCTCCCAGTACCTCCAATAAAATCTCATATCCTTTCAGGTAGTTCTGTTCGGCGTCGTCCATTTGGTTCATATATTTGTAGACATTCCCGATCGCTTCATAGCTGAAGCCCACTTCGGGGTGTGCCTCGCCGTAGACTACCAGTTCAATATCCAGCGCGGTTTTGTAGTTTTCCAAAGCATCGTCATAGCGTTTCATGTTCTTGAGGGTGGTCGCCTTGTTGGCATAGGATTGGGCGGTTTGGTGGTGAACCTCGCCGTAGAGTTCAATCCGTTGTTCAAGTGCTTTCTGGTGGTAATCGAGGGCGGTTTCATAATCGCCGAGGTTATCGCGCGTATTACCAAGGTTGTTGTAAAAAACAGGAATAGCGGGGTGATTTTCTCCAAACGCTTCCAAATAGATATCGAGAATCTCGCTGTACATCTCCTCAGCTTTTTCGAAATTGTTATGCGAAAAGTGGAAATTGGCGTAGTCATTCATGGCCAGGGCGGTGTGCGGATGGCGCTCTCCGCGAAGCTGTTTTGCCACCTCTACGGCCTCGGCCAGGTACGGCTCGGCTTCCTCGGTATCACCCATCAAATTCAGAGTAAACCCAAGATTGGAAAGATAATTGATCACCCGTGGAAAATCGTTACCCCGGAGCGAACGAATCGTTTCGATGGCTTGCCGATAATTGGCTGCGGCCTGATCGTATTCGGCGCGTCTCTCGTAAATCATGCCGAGGTTGTTAGTCAGTGATGCTGCTTCCATGGCCGATTGTTCGTCAGAACCAGACTGAAAAATGACGAGAGCTTCCTTATATAGTTCTTCAGCGGTTTCTGTGTCACCGGTTCGTTGTTTTAAAAATCCAAGACGTTGAAGCGTTAAACCGATATCAGGGTCATTCGGCTCCAGGTTTTTACGGCGGATTTGCAAGGCGAGGGTCAGAAGAGAATCCCCTTCCTCAAACTTTCCATCCTGCACGTAAATATGGCCAATATTATGAAAACTGTTGCCGATCTCGATGTGATCATCCCCATACAAATCCTGTTTGATTGCCAGGGATTTTTTATACAATTCCTCCGCTTTTTCTGTATTCCAGAGATTGAGGTATGCTTCGGCCAATACATCAAACATTCGGGCCAGGATTTCAGGATCGTTTTGAAGATCCACTTCAATCCGCTCAGTCCCGCGCTCCAGCATGGTAAAAGCGGTCAGTGTATCGCCCCGGGAAATAGCGGGATCAGTAATCTCAAACAACCCCTGTAAAAAGCCTGCAATCTGCTGCGAGGTTTCCGCTTCCTGCTGAGCACGATCGGTCTCTTTTTGGAGCTCATTTGTGTACAGAAAAATCACAATCACCAGAGAAACAATGGCCAGTATTCCGACTGAGGAAGCCGCCCGATTTCGTTTCATCCATTTGTTAAGACGATAGATCGGTCGTTCTGAGTAGGATGGAACCGGACGATTCTTCAGCCACGCTTCGATTTCTTCCCCAAGGTCCGATGCATTTTGGAAACGATGGGAAGGATCGTCGTGCATCGCCTTCTCACAAATCGCTGCTAATTCTTTATTGATTTGTTTTGGGTGAGAATCTTTCGACCTGAACTCTTCTTTGGGATGAGATCCTGAAATCAATTGATACAAAATCACACCCAAACTATAAATATCCGTAGCTGTTGATGTGGATTCTTCGTTGAGTTGTTCGGGAGATGCATAGGCGCGGGTCATCGCTTTGACTCCGGCTTGATCCGCTTCCGATTCATCCATGATCTGTGAGATTCCAAAATCCAGTAGCTTCACTAGCGGTTTATCATCCTCACCGGTGACCATGATATTTCCCGGTTTCAAATCTCTGTGAACAATCAAATTCTTGTGTGCGTATTGAACGGCTTCGGTCACATCCAAAAAGAGTTCGAGCCGTTTTTGAACGGACAGATCCAGGCGATTACAATAGGAGAGAAGATCTTCGCCTTCCACATATTCCATTGCAAACCAGGGATGATCGTCAAGTGTCAGACCGCCATCCACCAGCCTCGCAATATTCGGGTGCTGTAATTTCGCCAGAATACTTCGTTCTGATTCAAATCGGCGAATGGCGGTTTCCGAACCCATCCCAAATTTGATCAGTTTCAGAGCTACGGTTTGCTCAAAACCACCCTTTATGCGATTGGCGAGATACACATTTCCCATTCCACCGGAGCCAATCGTTTTCTCAATTTGAAACGGCCCGATCTGTTCACCTTCGTGATCCACGAGTTGTGAGATATCTACCTGGTCAATGGCAAATCCATCGATGAGAGACGTCGTTTCAGAGTCCACCGCCAAGAGTGACATTAACTCCTTAAAAAGGAGTGGGTCTTCCGTTTTAACCGATTCAAGTCGTTCAATCTGCGTATCCCGGTCGAGATCAACCAACTCCTTAAACAGGATTTGAACGCGGTTCCATTGGTCTGGGTTCATTTTTTATAATTTGGCTTCAGTTTAAATTACAGGCAATATACCTGCCTCCCCTCTTGAGAGGGGGATTGAGGGGTGTGTTGAAACTGGAATTAAGCAAATAACACAGAACCCACCCCGAGTTCATTCGCTAAACGCTCATTTCACATTTCGCTTCGCGTTCAAAAAATGAGCCCTCCCAAGAGGGGAGTATCTGTTCTAGTTCTACACGCGCAAATAATTCTTTAAACGGCTTAAAGTTATTTTCCACTCATCTCTTTCTTCAACCAAGCCCTCGCAACGCGCCAATCATATCTAACCGAATGCTCTGTACCTCCAACCACATTGGCAATTTCTTTGTACGTCAGCCCGCCAAAAAATCGATACTGCACAATTTTAGCTTGTTGTTCATTCATGGCTTCCAGTTTTTTAAGCAGCTCGTCCAGATTTAGAATTTCAGATATCGGAGCTTCATAGGGTGCCATTCCATCTTCAAACGTCACCGCCTGCTCTTTGCCCCCTCTCTTTTGGGCGTTCTTTTTTCGGGCATAGCTGACCAATATCCGCCGCATAGCAAGAGCCGCAACAGCTAAAAAATGTGTCCGATTATTAAAATTGGCTTTATCCTGATCTACCATCTTCAGGTATGCCTCATGAACCAAGGCTGTGGTTTGCAGCGTGTGGCCAGCCCGTTCACGCC
Source organism: uncultured Rhodohalobacter sp. (assembly GCA_964422985.1). Taxonomy (GTDB): domain Bacteria; phylum Bacteroidota; class Rhodothermia; order Balneolales; family Balneolaceae; genus Rhodohalobacter. The sequence continues at coordinate 5,167 of CAYRDO010000200.1, forward strand.
GAAGTTGGAGATGAGCTTCATTCCGAAGATGATCATAAACCAATGGATAGATCTCCTCAACTAAATTGGAGCCGTCATCTTGTAACTGATTGAGCAACAATGTGATATCTTGATTCTTTTGGCTCATGCAATTATCAGGTCAGATCAGGTCGGTTAGATCGCTAAATTTACTTTAATAACTAATCTATATGATACAAGTCAATTCTACAATTCGTCTATGATTTTTGTCATCAGAAAATTGAATTACAGTTACTCTACAATTGATTCTAATCTTTAAATCCAATCTCAAAATTTTATATTTAAACTATATGGTATGATTAAAAATTGACTAAAAAAGCTACGATAATGAAAAAACTACTTTTAACATTACTATTCATGGGGATGACTTTTGTGAACAGTTTTGCCCAGCTAACGGAAGAACAGATTTCACAAAAAGTGGATTCTGTGATGCAAACAATGAACCTCACGGATAAAGTGGGGGAGATGACTCAACTTGCCATCGACATGGTTTCCACTCAAGGCGGTGAACCCGATGAACTGAACGAAGAAAATCTTCGAAATGTGCTTCTGAATCACAGAGTAGGTTCCATTTTAAATGTGGCCGGCCATGCCTACACGCTTGATGAATGGCACAGTGTAATTCGTCAAATTCAAGATATGGCCGTGAATGAGAAACCGACAGGAATTCCCGTCATTTACGGAATCGACTCCATACACGGAGCGAATTATACGATGGGATCGACGCTTTTTCCGCAACAGATCGGGATGGCCGCAACCTGGAATACAGACCTAATTCAGGAAGGAGCACGAATTTCCGCTTATGAAACCCGGGCTTCATGGATTCCATGGAATTTTTCCCCTGTACTGGATATCGGGAGGAATCCTGAATGGCCGCGATTTTGGGAAACATTTGGTGAAGATGTACTTCTTGCATCAGAAATGGGAGTAGCCATGGTGGAAGGTTTCCAGGGAGATGATGTTAGCAGTCCGTATCGAGTGGCTGCAACCGCAAAACATTTTCTTGGATATAGTCTTCCGGCTTCCGGTCACGACCGAACGGTAGCATGGATTCCCGAAATTCAACTTCGCGAACATGTATTGCCCACTTTCAAAGCCGCATTTGATGCGGGAGCACATACAGTGATGATCAACTCAGGTGAGATCAATGGAATTCCGGTACACGCAAATGAAGAGATTTTGACCGATCTGCTACGCGATGAACTCGGCTTTAAAGGAATTGCCGTAAGTGATTGGGCCGATATTGTTTACCTGCATGATAGACACAAAATCACAAAAGATTATAAAGAGTCGATCAAGGTGGCGATCAATGCCGGGGTGGATATGAGCATGGTTCCGCTGGACCTGGAGTTCCCCCGACTGTTGAAAGAGTTGGTTGAAGAAGGCGAAGTGCCGATGAGCCGGATCAACGAATCCGTACGAAGAATTTTGAGAGTGAAGTTTTTACTCGGACTTTTTGATGATCCATACCATGAGGATGTAGATTATTCGAAATTCGCTTCACATGAACATGCACAGGCGAGTTATCAAACAGCGGTTGAATCGATCACGCTTGTGAAAAATGAGGGAGATATTCTTCCATTAAGTAAAGATAGCAATGTGTTGGTCACCGGCCCGACTGCAAATTCACTGATCTATTTGAATGGTGGGTGGAGCCGAACCTGGCAGGGAGATGATCCTCAATATGATACGCCTGGAAAGAAAACTATTCTTGATGCGATTCGTGATGAGATCGGAGAAAATAATGTGAATTATGTTGAAGGGACCACCATCGATGAAGCAATAGATATTGATGCTGCCGTTCAGGCCGCACAAAACTCTGATGTTGCCGTGATTGCAATAGGCGAGCAAAGTTATACGGAAACCCCCGGCGATCTTGCTGATATGCACCTGCCGGACGCTCAGCTTGAACTCGTTAAACAGGTAGCAGCAACCGGAACGCCTGTTGTATTGGTGATGGTTGAAGGACGACCGCGAATCGTGAACGATATTGTTTCTGATGCTGATGGAATTTTGATGGCGTATCTGCCGGCGCATGAAGGTGGGCGAGCCATTTCTGATATCCTGTTTGGAGACCAAAATCCGAGCGGACACCTGCCATTTACCTACCCCAGCGATTCGAATGATATCGTACCA
>CAYRDO010000201.1:0-2738 GCA_964422985.1 uncultured Rhodohalobacter sp.
ACGGACTGCTTTGCGCATGCCATTTCGTTTGCTCGCGCTCAGCCGGTGCAAACCCTTTTCCTTTTACGGTTACGATGTGCAGCAGTTTAGGACCCGAAACCGTTCTCAAATCTTCAAGATGTCGGCGAAGGGCATCCACGTTATGACCGTCAACGGGACCGTAATATTTAAAACCTAAGGCCTGAAAAAGAGCGCCGGGCGTGATCGCGGCCGTCATAGCACGTTCCAGTTTCGAGGCCACTTTTCTCATTTTATCGCCGGCGGATTTAAAATGCCCCAACAGATCATAGATCTCATCCCGCATCTTGTTGTAGGTCTTGCTCGTTGTAATTTCGGCAAGATATTCTTTAAGAGCACCCACATTAGGATCAATAGACATGTTATTATCATTCAACACAACTAACATATCTGACTCTAAAGCGCCGGCATTATTCAAAGCCTCAAATGCCATCCCGCCGGTCATTGCCCCATCACCAATTACAGAAACGATTTTGTTATCCGTTTTATTCAGATCACGAGCGATAGCCATTCCCAGCCCCGCAGAAATAGATGTACTTGAGTGCCCTACACCAAATGTATCATACTCACTTTCTGATCGCTTGGGAAATCCTGAAAGACCTTTGTATTTCCGGTTAGTATGAAACTGCTCACGCCGGCCTGTTAAAATTTTGTGACCATACGCCTGATGTCCGACATCCCATATAATCTTGTCATCGGGAGTATTATAGGTGTAATGAAGAGCTACCGTTAATTCAACAACACCAAGGCTTGCTCCAAAATGGCCTCCGTGTACAGAAACCATATCAATAATGAATTCACGCAGTTCATCGCAAACTTCCCGGAGCTGTTCCGGTTTTAATTTTTTCAGATCAGACGGGGTATAGATATCCTTAAGAAGCTTGCCCGGTCGTGGTTTATAGGGTTCATCCATGGTGCAATTTAACCTTGCTTATCAGTATTTGTGGATTGGTCAATCTGCTCAATTTTCAAAGCGGCGTTTTCAAGCGTTTCTGAACAAATTTTTGAAAGTTTCAGCCCTTCTTCATAAAGTTCAACAGATTTTTCAAGTGTAATTTCTTCATCGTTAAGTTTTTCAACGATTGCTTCCAACTTCTCTAAAGCCTCTTCGAAACTCGGGCGTTCCTTTTCTTCCATAATTATTTTCTATTCAAAGTTGATGCATTCAAAAGTAAGCCTCTTATCGAATAGCATCAAACCAAAAGAGTATATAGAAAATACGAAGAAATGTTCATTATAGATGTTTGATTTTTAAGTGAGCGACCTAAACGTTTACTTTCTTCTCGCAGAGTTTGGCGCAGTGTTTCGCAGAGTTTTAAAACCCTCAGCGGAACTCTGCTAGATACTCTTCTATGATTAATTTCTCCACATTATCCTTTTAAATGAATTGCCATCCGATTCATATACAATTGCTCCGTTCAAGCTGGTATAATTTTGCTCCTCGCTGAATTGATGCAATCTGTCGACTGTTTCAAGACCCGGATGGCGAAACCGATTTTTAAATGCCAGGGATGCAACGGAAATATCAGGCTCAACAAAATCCATAAAGGCTCTTGTTGAACTGGTATTGCTTGCATGATGCCCAACTTTGTAGAGATCAGATTTCAGGAACTCACCATACCGAGTGGCTAATCGGAATTCCTGTTCTTTCTCAGCATCTCCACTAAAAAGTGCCGAGGTTTCTCCATACACCAATTTAAAAGCCAATGAATGATTGTTGATATTTGACGATTGCGAATCCGAACTCGGACCAATCACAAATATGCGTATAGAAGGATCGATATTTAACACAACCCCGGCGGTAGTATGTTTTACAGGGACTTCCTTTTCTGCGGCTAACCTTATGAAGTTTTGATAGAGATTGGACTCATAATCAGCGCGAGTTTGATAAATCGTATCCACAGGAATTGTTTCAATGATTTCTGAAATTCCGCCAATATGATCGGCATGCGGATGTGACAACAGAATTCCATCCAACTTTTGAATTCCATTTTCTTTCAGATAAGGGATAATAACTTCTTCCCCACTATTCCCGCCGGGCGACCATCGTCCTGCATCCACCAACAGGTGTTTATCATTGGGTGTTTTTATGTGAATGGCATCACCTTGTCCCACATCTAAAAATGTAATCTCTAAGTTTTTTGGTTGAATCTCTTCGATCACATTTTCTATCAGAAATAGATTTACAACCAAGAGCAGACCGATCACCGTTTTCCATCTGACTTTTGGAATTCGGATAGATGCAATCACAAAAATCGCAAACAGCCAGATCAAAAATACCATAATCGAAATGTCATTGATGCTGATAAAACTGAAACTACTCCCACCTGTAAACGAGGCTACACCTTGAATCCATTTTAGTAAGAACTCTATCGGAATTGCCAGAATTTGAAATAGTGATGGAATTATTGAATAGAGAACCACAACTCCCAGACCGATAGGCACAACTATTGTCAAGAAAGGTATCACCACGGCATTTGAGATGGGACCGACAATTGAAAATTCTCCAAAGTACGTAACTAATATTGGAAAGAGCCCGATTTGAACCACAATTGATACGAGAATAATAGCGATCAATCCACCTATCCATCGAAACTGATATTTCTTTGGAATGAGCCGCTGAGCTTCCGGCATCACCAAGAGAATGATAAAAACTGCGCCAAATGAAAGCTGGAAACCAGCGTCAAATAATTGACTCGGATCAACCATAAGTAAAATGA
>CAYRDO010000201.1:2748-7273 GCA_964422985.1 uncultured Rhodohalobacter sp.
TGCGGCTACAGCGGTTAGATTGATCGAATTTCTCACTTTATGAAATAATCGTCCGTAGGTTAACAACCACGCCATCAGTGAAGCACGACTAACCGATGGACTGAATCCGGTAACTCCAGCGTAAAGAATGAGTACTATCGTCAATACAATCAGTCCTATCCATTTACCTTTTTTTGATCCCCACAAATATGGAATAACCAGCCAAAACGGAGCCACAATAAATCCGACATGTAATCCCGAAACCGCCATGATATGTGAGAGTCCCGCCCTTGAAAATTCCAGTTTCTCATCCGGACTTAAGTCATCTTTATATCCCAAAAGTAGTGCTTTGGCGAGAGAAGCTTGTTCCTGATCAAATAATTGATCGATATTCTTGAGCACTGTCTCACGAAAATTCCCAAAACTGAACCAGTGGCTCTCCTCAACTCTAAGAATATCTTTCAGCTCTCCATGAGCCGAAATTCCCTGTGAATGTAGCCATCCTCCATAGTCAAATTGATGAGGATTTCTTTGATCCGGAAATTCATAAACCGTGACCTTTACCTTGGTAAGATCTCCCACTGAGAGCTCTTGACCTGAGGATGAATGCTCATAGAGTCGGATTTTAAAATCTTCATCCCAAACCAAACCTTCTGGAAGAGTCGTTTTTTGAACATCAACCGTAAACACATCTCGCCCGGAGCTGCTTTTACCCGATGCTACAATTTCGCCTTCGATTTGTACCTCTTCCCACTCGTAAAATGCGATTGGTTCTGATTCTTTTATTTGATTGTTTAGGCTCTCGTTGTGAAGAGCCATCAAAGTCATCAATCCTAAACAAATCACCAAAAAATAGAAAATGGTAGAACCACGGCTGGATGCGATCAAAAATTTTCTTCGGAGAATGAACTCAAACAATACCCATCCAAATGCAGTTGCTGTGAAAAGGGAAAGCACGATAGTGGTCTGCAGAGATACGAGTTGAGTCATTGAAATCCCTGCTATCATGAAAAGCATAATTCGCACGGCCGGGTGCGATGCGAATGGAAATCGATAAGAATCTCTGTCCTTCATATCTGTATGAACCGGGAATTCTCAACTCCTTACAGAATAATCTCAGTAATTAATTTAGATTTGAAAATCTCTCTGTGCTTTTACCAAGAAATCTTCCGGATATATCATTTATATCTGAAGCCCCTCTCGCAGATTTACACTGATGAAATGCGGAGTTCCGCTGATACTCATCGCTACGTAAAACTAGCCCTCTTCTTTCAACCCTAATTTCTTGCAAATTCCCGCCAGTGTTTCTTTCTCTGATTCAGTCAGAACCTCGAACTCCTCTTTGATCTTTTCGAGATGTTTGGGGAAGAAGTCCTCGATAAATTTTTTCCCTTGCGGGGTCAGATGAATCAGAACGGCACGCCGGTCGTCAGGATCTCTCTCTCGTTTTACGTGACCGCATTTTTCAAGGTTGTCAATCACCATGGTGATGTTTCCGCCGCTCTTTAACAGTTTTTCACCGATTGCACGCTGATTTAACGGCCCAAGATGGTGCAACACTTCAAGCGTTCCGAACTGACTTAACGTAAGATCTGCGTCAGCCAGATGCCTGTTCAAGCGATTGTTCATCGATTCGGTAGCCCTCATCAACTTGATGAATGCATTCAGAGTTTTCTTTTCTGATTTGGTGCCGGGATAATGTGTACCCATGCTGGATTAGATTAAGTCAATAGACAACAACAGAATATAGGATTTTTGCAGAAACTCACCAGTATCGCTTTTTATCCTCCAAACAATCTTGCAAAGTTTCGCTTTCCAACTTTCAGTTCATACTCTTTTCCTTCCTCAAATGTGACCTCGTAACCGGGATCTTTGATCTTCTCATCATTCAATGAGACACCGCCCTGTTTCATCATTCGTTTGGTTTGCCCATTACTTTCAGTCATCTCTGCATCCGAAATGATATCCAAAAGCCGAACGGTTGAGCCTGGTTCAAAATGGAATTCAGGGGCATCATCGGGAATATTTTTCTTGATAACCGTTTCCTCAAAGTGTTTTCGAGCACCTTTCGCCGCCTTCTCTCCGTGATACATCCGGGTGATTGTGAACGCCAGATCGTGCTTTGTATTTCGTGGATCTTCTTTCACTCTTTCTTTGATGGAGTTTAACTCATCAATCGAAATATCGGTCACCAGTTCAAAATAGGTGTAAATCAATTCATCAGGAATGGAGAGAGCCTTTCCGTACATATCATTCGCAGGTTCATCAATCCCGATGTAATTATCGTACGATTTACTCATCTTCATGGACCCATCCGTTCCAACGAGAAGTGGCATCATCAAGCAAACTTGTGGATCTTGTCCATCAGATTTCTGAAGATCACGACCCACTAACAGATTGAATTTTTGATCAGTACCGCCGAGTTCCACATCGGCTTTTAAGTGAACAGAATCCTGTCCCTGTGCTAACGGGTACAAAAACTCGTGAACGGAAATCGGTTCATTGTTTTCAAACCGTTTTGAAAAATCATCCCGCTCAATCATTCGGGCTACGGTCAGTTTTGAGGACAATTGAACTACATCCATAAAAGTCATATCGCCCAGCCAATCCACATTATTCACAAGTGTGGTCTTACTTTCATCCAGAATTTTTTGAGCCTGACTGATGTAGGTCTCGGCATTTTCTTGAACTTCTTCGAGCGATAGCGCCGGACGTGTTTTGTTCTGGCCGGTAGGATCACCGATCATCGCGGTAAAACCACCGATAATAAGAATCGCTTCGTGTCCTAAATCCTGAAACTGACGAAGTTTTCTTAAAATTACTGAATGCCCCAAATGCAGATCGGGTCGCGTAGGATCCACACCAAGCTTAATTTTAAGTGGAGTATTTTCCTTCTTCGATTTTTTAAGCTTCTCAACTAGTTCCTGTTCGGGGACAATTTCTACCGTTCCCCTTTTAATGACGGCAAGTTGTTCATCAACAGATTTAAAACTCATGAATCTAAATTTTCAAATATTGGTAAATTTTTAATTGCGTTGTTATCTCGGATTGATTGCTCAATCGTATCTATAAAATTTTCCGTTCCCGGAATGGCCTTCGCTACAACATCAAACGCTGTAGGTGCCACATAAATAACTACCGGATAGGATGCAGAATTTGAAGCTGTCTCATCAGATGGAATTCCCAACCCTGCGAGCAAAAGAAGCGTTGCGCTGATAAGAATAGCGATTTTCAAACCGGCAAAAATCATTCCGCCCAGTTTGTTCAGAATTCCTAATTGAATCACATCAATAAATCTTTCAAGGCCAAATCCAATTAATTGAACGGCAATGATAGTAATAATAAATATGATAATTCCTGTAATAATGGTTGTGCGATCTCTGTCTTCAACATGGGGAGCTAAAATTCCTGACAGGGTTCCCATATATTCAAAGGTTAGGTAAACAGCGAGTACAATGCCAATAATGCCAAAAACCTCCTTGATAAATCCTCTTCTGAACCCCTGATATGCAAAATATGCAATGGGCAAAAGTATGATCAGATCAAGAAAGTTCATGGGTGAATCATTTTGAGAGTTCCTCTTTTACAATCCGACTGATCGTTGTTCCTTCTGCTTTACCTTTGAGCCGTCCCATCAGCGCGCCCATTACTTTACCCATATCGCTCATATCGGTTGCACCCATTTTTTCGATCTGGGCTTTTACTTCCTCACGGATTTCATCTTCATCCATCATTTCAGGCAGATACTTCTCGATAATCTCCAGCTCAAATTTCTCTTTTTCTGCAAGATCATCGCGGCCGCCCTCTTCAAACTGATCGATCGATTCTTTACGCTGTTTGGCGGCTTTCATCAAAACTTCCACAACTTGCTCATCACTCAGAGAAGCCTCGCCGCCCTTTCGCTCGCTAATCTCTTTTTCAAGCAACTTGGCCTTCAGCGATCGCAGCACATTTAATTTATCTGCCTCTTTCGCTTTCATGGCAGCTTTCAGATCATCTAAAATTTGTTGTTTTAAGCTCATGTTACTGGGGTGAAATTTTTCTTGTAATGTAATGAGAGTTCGTTAACAAAAACAGAACTCCATATTCGTCATTCTGAACTAATCTGCCGAAGACAGGTTCGATTCAGAATCCCAAAAAGTTATTTCGATTGGAGATCCTGAATCAAGTTCAGGATGACCGGAATCGTTTTCAGTTTCATCAGAATAATAAAAATCAGATCGCAAAAAAAAAGGCTCCATCCGCTGGGATGAAACCTTTTATACATTCTTAATAGATCTCAGGAAGTAATTACTTGTTTTTCTGAATATAATCAGAAACGTCGTCCTGGTCTATAATGGTTTCTTTAAACGCGTATTTACCACGTTCATTCTTCGTTGAAATAATCACTTTCGCCATTTTGCGGTGTGCCTGTTTCAACGATTTCGCTTCTTCACCAAATACCTGTCTCTTAGCCATGGGTGTACCTTATTTAATTTCTTTGTGAACGGTGTGCTTTCTCAGAACCGGGTTGTACGTCTTCAATTCAAGCCTCTCTGTGGTATTT
>CAYRDO010000202.1:0-7174 GCA_964422985.1 uncultured Rhodohalobacter sp.
TTTTTTTGTTTTAATACTTCTCGTCTTATCACCCATTCAACAACTCAAGCATATGCTTGCAGGTTGGTGAATCGAATATGCCCGAAATTTTCAGCTCAAAGTTTGTGGCTTGAAATTGTTTGAGTGCTCTCTCGGTTTTGGGGCCGAAAATCCCATCAGAAGTACCGGCGTTAAATTGAAGTAGTTTTAATGCATTTTGCAGATTAACCACATCGGGCCCGCTATCGCCCTTTTTTAATTCTACATCTTTTAATTCGAATTTAACATCCGGCTGAAGTCTCCTGAAGGAGAGCACTCGCTCGGCAGGATAGGCAGAAATCGAAACCGAGTTATTTTGATTGCCGCCCAAGGTGTAGACCCTGGATCTATCATTGGAGTAACCAAAAAAGATCCCAACGTGCCCTTGGTGTGAATTTGGATCTCCCCGCCAGTAGACTACAATATCACCCGGTTCGGGATTTTCAACAGCGAACCCAACATTCAGCCAGGATCGAGCGGCTGCTGATCCCGATCGTTTCACGCCACATTTCATGGCCACCCAATTCATAAACACGCTGCACCATGGGGTTTCGTCATCGTTGATCCATGGAATGCCGATTTCATCAGAATATTGAAGAATTCTGTCATTATGATTCGGTCCCGCAATTTCCGAAATGCCTAACTCTTTTGTGGCTACCTGAATAATTTTATCCATGTCTCTTGGCTTTTGTTGTTAATCTTTTTTAATGAATTCCCGATAATTATAATAACTGATAAAAAGACTTTTTCTACAAGCCTCATCAAAAATATTTACTTGGCCAACAGCATTTTCTCAACCCGCATCCCTTGATCCGTCACCAATCGATAAAAATATACTCCCGAAGAAAGTCCCGAAGCGTTAAACGGAATTTCGTAGTAGCCAATGTTATACTCTTCATCCAAAATGGTTTGAACGAGTGATCCTAACGAATTGTAAACATCCAACCTGACTCGCGTCTGCTGAGGAATGACAATAGGAATGTGAGTCTGATTATTATAAGGATTGGGATAATTATTACCGAGCGTCAGCTCGCCTTCCGAAAACAGAAATTTGATCTCTAAATCATTTGATATTATAAGTCCCTCGGCTACAACATGATAGCGAATGATCTCTTCCGAACTGTTTGTAATTGAAAATGTAGCAGTGCCCAAGTCATCCGTCTTATTTTCAGCAGGAGAAATGATTGAAGAACCTTCGTTTGGCTCAACCGTCACATCCGCATCTTCAATTGGTTCTCCATTGCTGTTTTGAACTTTAACAGTTATTAAACTTTGCTGAACACCCGTTGCCAGGACTCGATCCCGCGACAGTGATACGTCTGAGTTGGCGCGGCTTATATCCGTTGTTGAGATTTTTTGAACATTTGAGTTATCACTTTGGGTAGATTCGGCTCCTGTTCGAACCCGATAGTAATAATCGGTTCCGGGCATCAGTGGATCTACAAATATGGTCGTACCCCCTCTTACTTCCCTGTTATCGAATCCGGTGATAAGGCTGCTGAAATCCGCATCCGTAGATACATCTAAAAAATATCGCTCAGCCGCTGAAACCTCAGTCCAATTAGCTGTAAAGGATACAGCGTTGACAGCTTCCGGCATCAATGCCTCGGGTTTTTGAAGTGTTAACGTTAAGAACGTTTTTTGCTCTCCGAAAGACGTCCCTGCAGCATTTGATGCGAATGCTCTCACAAAATAATCGTTGTTTTGATCGAGGTCGGTTATTTCGGATTCAAACGCGCCAAGCCCACCGCTCACATATACACATTCATCCGATAAATCAGGATTTTCATTTTCTGCCCAACAGATACCGCGTTGTGTTACGGCAGCTCCTCCATCAAAAGAAACATTCCCACTAACCTGAGCTAAAGAATAGGAGATTCCGGAAATGGATCCAGTTGTAACGGTAGGTATATCAAAGGTTGTATCACCGGACCGATAGCTTTCAATGGCGTGGCGGATTTCGTTCATGCTGCGGACATTATCTGCCGGCGCGAATTCTCCTTCATACGAGCCGGTTGGAACTCCTTGGTATAATATCTCAGGATTTGAATAATAATTTACAGGTACAGAGTTATCCTCATAAGTCATGACAGAAGCATAACTGATTGCGTCGTTTCCCGTCCAACGCCATCCGGTAGAGTAGGGGAAGAGTCCTCCATCTTCATTTGCGGGGGATGTGCTTTGATCTCTGCTGTGAGCGTTGCCAAAGTTGTGGCCCATCTCATGAGCGTGAGTTCTTCCGGCGGCTTGTTGTATTCGGCTGATGGAAAATCCATATCGCGGTAAACCATTTGCGTTGTTAATAACCCAGGCAATTCCGCCTACATCCGATGTTACGGTAAAAAGAGCGACGAGGTCCGCAGAATAGGTATCGCGTATTTGATGAATTTCATCCATATACCCCGCATTTCCAGACCCCCATGGATTGAATGTTGGACTCGCTGTTAGCCGTCGAAGGTCGGTGATAGAATTCCCGGTTTCCTGATATTCAATTAGCTGGGAATGCACCAAATTGAACTGAACATTTACATTAGAGTTGTCCGCGATAAGTTGTGCCGTAGCCATCGATTGATTAATGATGTTATTGATTCCACTGGAGTTAGCGACTGCCCAGTCAAGTGCTTTAGGTGTGTAGGCAATTAACACATCAATTGTTGAAGGTCCGTGATCTTGTGACGGCTCTATTTTTAAATTTCTGTATTGTGATTGAATTGCATCATTCACAATCGTGAAGTCATCAGTATGTCCGCAAGAAAGTTCATGGGATTGATGAGGGTCTTTTTTGACAAGAAGATGCTGATCGATCTCCTTAGAATATCGAATTTGATAAAATGAGTGTTCGGTAACATGGTCGATGGAAGAAATTACTTTTCCGTTTGATGGAGAGAAAGATAGTACGAAAGAATTGAGGGTATTATCATTCACTAATCCCAGTGCCGACCAGCCTCCGTTTTTGAACTGAATGATTTTATAAATCGTTACATCTACATTCACATCAACAGAAATGGGTAGTACAATTGAATCAGATCGGCCGGCCTCAATATCATTTAAAACCGATTGGTTAAACTCGATATACTGAGCCTCTAAATCACCTTTCTGTTTTGGTGCGCTATCAGAGGATTGCTGATCAATTATTTCGAATAAGATATTTGTATGATTTTGGGCGAAAAGCGGTGCAGTCACCGAAGTAATAATAATTAGAAAGAGAATGACACTATAAAAACAGAAATGTTTGATAATAATAAGGATAGAGTTCTTCGGTTAGTTTCGCTCTTGTCAATATGCAAATCAAGGAGATTCATATAGAATCTATCGAAAGTGGAGTAATAAAAAAAAGTATAGAATGAGTCGGATTGATTCCGGACAGTGAATAAGATTATAAATTCTCATCCGTTTTGATGCATTCACAGAGACATTTATAAATTGCTTAGAAAGCTATATTTTTACTAATGCCTGAAACAGGAAGGCAATTTTTATAAGTACAATAAAAACAGTTATTTATGAATAGTTTATATCCCACATACGATGTAATTGTAGTGGGCGCCGGCCATGCCGGGAGTGAAGCTGCCGCAGCGGCGGCCAATATGGGAGCAAAAACATTGCTCATTACCATGAATTTGGATGCTATCGCAAAGATGTCTTGCAACCCCGCAATGGGTGGAGTGGCTAAGGGTCAGCTAGTGAGAGAGATTGATGCGCTCGGCGGATTGAGTGGAATTGTGGCCGACAAAAGCGGCGTTCAATTCCGCATGCTAAACAAAAGTAAGGGACCGGCAATGTGGAGTCCCCGATGCCAAAGCGACCGGGCAATGTATTCCAAAACAATGAGAGAAGAACTGGAGAAAATTCCCAATCTTTATTTTCGCCAGGATAATGTCGTTGAAATTCTTACAGATGATGATGGCAAAGTTGTAACCGGAGTCGTTACGCAAACCGGTCAAAGTTTTGAAGCCAAAGCAGTTGTGTTGACAAGCGGTACTTTTCTGAATGGACTCATCCATATAGGGGAGAGTCAGTATGGAGGGGGAAGATCCGGAGAAAGAGCTTCGGTTGGTGTGTCTGCCTCATTAGAAAAACTCGGCTTTGAAGTTGGTCGATTAAAAACCGGAACTCCTCCGAGAATTGACGGGCGATCGATTGATTATTCAAAACTTGAAATTCAATATGGAGATGAAGACCCGAGTCCGTTTTCATTCCTGACAGATGAACTACCGGACAAAGATGACCAGTTAACATGTTGGATTGGATATACAAACACAGAAGTTCACGAAATGTTGAAGACTGGATTCGATCGCAGTCCTATGTTCAATGGACGAATCAAATCCGTGGGTCCAAGATACTGTCCAAGCATTGAGGATAAAATCAATCGCTTTGCAGATAAGGATCAGCATCAACTGTTCTTAGAGCCGGAGGGTTGGGATACGTATGAGATGTATTTGAATGGATTCTCCACTTCCTTGCCCGAAGATGTGCAATATCATGCACTTAGGACTATTCCGGGATTTGAAAAGGCTGTAATGCTTCGGCCGGGGTATGCGATTGAATATGATTATTTTCAGCCCTATCAAGTCAAACGAAGTCTTGAGACAAAACTGGTAAATGGTCTTTTCTTTGCCGGTCAGATCAACGGAACTACCGGTTATGAAGAAGCAGCGTGCCAGGGATTAATGGCTGGTATTAACTCAGCACTTCATGTTCAGGAAAAAGAATCCTTCATTCTCAAAAGATCCGAAGCATATATTGGTGTCTTGATTGATGATCTGATCAACAAAGGGACAGAAGAACCCTACCGAATGTTTACATCCAGGGCAGAGCATAGAATTCTTCTTCGACAAGATAATGCAGATCTTCGACTCACCGAGCTTGGAAGACGAATTGGTTTAGTCGAGGATGAACGTTATGAACGTTATGTTCAAAAGAAAAAAGAGATCGACCAGTTGTATGATCTCATCAGTGATTACACGGTTTATCCGGAGAAAATGGATCCAATGCTTGTAGAGAATGGAACGACTGAGCTTTCTCAGCCTGTAAAAGCAAAATCATTAGTTCCAAGGCCGGAACTTCACCTACAGGATATCTTAGATGCAGACAAAGAACTTCAACAAAAAGTGGATGAGATTACAAGTAATACATACGTACTCGAGCAGGTTGAAATCCAGATTAAATATGATGGATATATAAAAAGAGAGTTCGAGATGGTAGAGGAGATGAGTAAACAAGAGAATACAGAGATTCCGGAAAAGATAAATTACGATAAGATTCAAAGCCTTTCTTCCGAAGGGAAATCAAAACTCACGAAAATTCAACCGGAAACGATTGGCCAGGCATCCAGGATTAGTGGCGTTTCTGCCAGCGATGTAGCAGTTCTCATGGTTTACTTAAAAGGATAGGTTTCACGTGAAACATTCTCCAAAAACGATTCAGGTTGGGTTAGAAACACTTTCTCAAGCGAGAAATTTGTATTCTGCTCATGAAGAAGAAATGGAATCATATCTAGATGCGCTATTAGATTGGAATGAGAAGATTAACCTTGTGAGCCGTAATGTTTCACGTGAAACAGTTCGTGAACATATCATCCATTCACTCCTCCCGATTCCTCTTGATTTGCTTCAGAGACATGATAAGTGGATTGATTCAGGAACAGGTGGCGGGCTTCCCGGGATACCTTTGGCTATTTGTGAGCAAGAAATTCAGTGGTATTTAAATGATAATGTCCGCAAAAAGATGAAAGCGGTACGTGATATCGTAGAGTTTATTGAGCTTAAAAACGCCGATATTATAGCCAAAAGCATATCATTAATTGACCTGCAGAAAGGTACAGGGATTGTGACAAAGCATGCCTTTAAAATTAAAGATCTTCTTAGATTATTGGGAAAAGCTCCCTGGCAAACCATACTGATGTGGAAGGGGGTAGAGGATGTAGAACCGGAAGTTCGGCGGACTCATAAAGATCTGAATGTGACGATCTATGAGTTTAATTTTGGTAAAGAAGAGTCATTTTATGAGGGGAAAGGCATTGTAAAAATTGAGAGATAAGGTTGCAAAGTTACGATTGCTAACTTCTTTATAGCAATTAAGAAGAGGAAGTTCTCAAGTATTTTTGGTTCGTTAATTTGCATTTCCGCCCCAAAGAGAATGGTATTGTGGCTTGAAATAAAGTTAATGGACTCTAATTAGAGGGGCGGAAATCGCAGAAAGGTCTCTAATCAATTGTTTTAAAACGCTATTATTACTTTCAAAAAGAGAGAGTTTTCTTACCTTAAATCTTTGCCAAAATAGTTATGGAGATACTGAATCAAGTTCAGAAGTAGAATAAAGTTTAAAAATTATGTCCAGACTCAAAAGTTCCGAGCGACGAATGAAGTTAATCCTGATGCTTCAGGAGTCTAAAAAGCGACTAACCGTAGATGAATTGGCCGAGACCTTTGGTGTTAGCAGGCGTACTATATTCAGGGATTTCAATGTATTATCGGAAATAAATGTGCCGGTTACCTGGGATAAATACAGCGGTTACGGGGTGATGGATGGTTATAAAGTTCCGCCCCTAATGTTCACTGCACAAGAGCTTGCCACAATTATGGTGGGACTGAATTTCGTTAAATCTCAGGTAGATAAGCAACTTGTGGATGACGCTAAAGGAGTTGAGCTAAAAATCAAAAATACAATTCCCGACGAATTGAAAGAATTTATGGAGTCCTTGGATGATCGAACTGTTGTGGATCCATTTCTTCATTTTGGTCACGAAAAGAAAGAGGGTGGAAACTGGTACTTGGTCAGTAGTGCAATTTCGCAATCTAAATCTTTGGGATTCAGATACAAAAGCAAGGGTGACAATGAAGTGACACACCGAACCATCGATCCGTATCTTTTGGTTTTTTATAGAGACCATTGGAATGTCATCGGATTTTCTCACAAAAGAGAGGCAATTCGTAATTTTGTACTTGATCGGATGGATGAAGTGGAAATTTTGGACAAAAAATTCGACCGAAAAATAGAAATCGACGTAGAGGGGTTAATTTTCGGATCTAACGAGTCTGGCCAATTAGTGGAGGTAATGGTCGATGAATCAACAGATCGCGCATTTAGAGCTAACCTCCCGACAAAAATATTTAAGGAAAACTCTATTTCAAATAAAAAAATTAAGGTAAGCTTTAAA
>CAYRDO010000203.1:0-7028 GCA_964422985.1 uncultured Rhodohalobacter sp.
GGGTGTATCATCAATAAAAATTCTGGCGGTAAACAACCGGCTGGCAGCATCAATCAGCCTCTTAAAATCTTCATCTTTTACCCGGCCCGTTCGGGCATCCTGTGCATTAATTCGTGCTTCCATGGTGAGGAATCGCTGAACCAACTGTTGTGACGACATCTCCAAACTAAAAATTGCCACATTAGTCTGCATCTCCTCATTGGGATGAAGGGCAGCATTTCTGGCGGCGGTCAGTACGAAAGCCGTTTTACCCATCGAAGGACGAGCCGCGATGATAATCAAATCACCATTTTGCCAGCCAGAGGTATATTTGTCTACATCCAATCCGGACGGTACGCCGGTTACACCTTCCGGCTTCCCGCGCAGATCTTCCAGGTATCCGAGTGTGTCTTTAAGGATGTCTCCAATAGCCGTAGCATTCGCGCGGGTTTTATTGTTGGAGAGGTCAAAAATTCGTTGCTCGGCTTCATCCAACACATCGGAGGCGTCAGAGGTAGTATCGTAAGCAGTTTTTATGATTTCATTGCAGTGCAGAATCAAATTCCGCTTTATCGATTTTTCCGTGATGATCTGCGCATGATAATCGATATTAGCCGCAGAACTCACAGACCGGGTCAGATCAGCCAGGTACCCTGTTCCACCTACCACATCCAACAGATCTTTGTCCCGCAATTCATTTTCAACAGTCAACAAATCCAAGGGATTGTCCCGCTCGTAGAGTTCAAAGAGTGTTTCGAAAATGTGCTTGTTAGCAGGCTTGTAAAAATCCTCAGGACGCAAAAGCTGAAGTGCAATTGTAGCTGCTTCGCGCTCAATCAGCATCGCTCCCAAAACGGCTTCTTCCACTTCCACAGCCTGGGGGGGAACACGTCCGCCATCATGTTGAAGAGACTGCGAACTATTGGACGAATTGGAGCCATTTTGTTTGGCCATCTGCTGCTACGTTTAAAAATTCTGAAGAGTGAAAGGGAACTGTTTGCCGACTGAAATATGGAGCTGTTCCGATGAGTAAAACTAAAATTAAAAGTAAGAAATGTGTAAGAAAGTATTTTGGAGACTTTTCCACATACCGCTTCGAATTATCAACATGCAGTGTGGATAACTTTTTTGCCTATGACATGAGACATGAGACCTGAAAATCCGAATCACCACCGCTGATGCACGTGTGGCTTAATCATCTCCTCATAAATCTCATCAATTTTAGCCATCGTTTTTTCAGGGATGGGGGGCGTATCAGAAGCATCACAATTAGATTTTACATGCTTATCAGAAGAGGCCCCGGGTATAACCACGCTTACTTCATCACGCATTAAAATCCAGCGGAGTGCAAGATGAACGAGGTTTGTATCTTGGCCAACTGCTTTTTTTAAACGTTCTACAGCTTCAATGCCGGTTTCATAGGGAATACCGGAGAAAGTTTCGCCCACGTCAAAGAATTTGCCTTCGCGATTAAAATTTCGGTGATCTTTTTTATCAAACGTTGTGTCTTTTGAGAATTTGCCGGTCAAAAGGCCACTGGCCAACGGAACCCGAACGATAATGCCGACATTGTTTTCTTGGGCTTTGGGGAAGAGCTCTTCGTGCGGACGCTGACGAAACATGTTATAAATCACTTGAATTGTCGTCACATTTTCATATTCAATCGCCTTTAGTCCTTCCTCAATTTTTTCGATACTGACACCGAGGTTCAGGATTTTTCCCTCGTTTTTCAGCTTATCAAACTCTCCGAAAATTTCAGGTCGATAATAGACTTCAGTCGGTGGGCAGTGTAATTGAACCAGATCGAGGGCATCCACATCCAACCGTTTCAATGAATCTTCAACATATCCGCGAAGTGCTTTTGGAGTGTAATTTTCGTTCGTGTGCGGACTGATTTGGCGTCCGCATTTGGTAGCTACATAAATTCGTTCATTGGTTTTTTTGATCGCTTTGCCAACTTCAATTTCGCTCTCAGTGTCTTTATATACATCGGCGGTATCTATAAAATTAACTCCATTATCGAACGCTTTTTGGAGAGTTTTTTGAGCAGTTCCCGAATCAAGGCCCTTTCCCCATTTTCCTCCAAGTTGCCACGTTCCGATGGATACTTCAGAAATTTTATATCCTGTTTTGCCGAGTGTTCTGTATTTCATCAAATACCTATGATTTTTGTTGAATTTATTTTTAGCAAAGTAATCATAGTTGAATGGATTTTCATGAATTCATTGTTGAACTAATTATTAATTAAAGGGTAGCTTTATTTCAAGAGCCCTAAGTAGAAGGGACACAATCAGATGGTACTATTTGGTGGAACATTATTTATATAATCTCGCTTTATTTAAATAAATCAAGCAGAATTTTTGAAAATTCGAAGTTTAACTTGAAAAGGTTACATTTAAGTTAATGTGTTCAACAAAACGCGATCGGCTTGATATTTTCATAAAATGTTACCTGTCTCTTGACGGATCCTGGAAGGAGGTACCCGCCCGCTTTTGCGATTTACTGGGGCTCACAAAAGATGAATTGATAAATCAAACGTTCTCTGATCTTGTTCATGCAGAAGATCGTGAATTGATTTCATCCTTTTTTGATACATTTAAAACCGGACATTCTGTAGAGAATGATTTTGAATTGAGATTGGTAACAAAATCCGGTGATGCAGTCTCAATTTTATTATCGGGCTTGTTGATACGAGATAAAAAGGGAAATCCTGAATCCATTGCCTGTCATATTCAAAACCTTTCCACGCAAGAACAGATTCTGCAAAAGCTGGAAGAGAGAGAACAACAATTCAACTCACTGTTCAAAAATAACCCGCATCCTGTTTATTATTTCGATCTCGAAGGCAACTTTGAACGGGCAAATGAAAAACTTGTTGAATTTACGGGTTACAGCAGGGAAGAGTTACTAGAGAAAGGCTTTGAAGAATTTATAGTTGACGGGGATCTGGAGCGAACAAAAAAACATTTTAAAAAAGCCGCGGCCGGACAATCCGGTCAATATGAAATAAGTGTTACTATAAAAAACGGGGAGAAAAGAGACATTAAAGTTACAAAATTCCCAAGGTATTCCGGAAAAGATGTGATCGGTGTGTTTGGAATTTTACAGGATATCACTAATGAAAAGAAATCCAAAAGAAAGCTTCAAAGAAGCAGGGAGCTAGCCAAATCTTTATTTACCCACAACCCTTATCCGGTTATCCGCTTTAGTTTGGATGGAAAATTTGAAGAAGTAAATAAGAAAACAGTAGAATTATCGGGTTTAAGAAGGGAAGAACTGATGAACCTGGATTTTTCATCCTTTATAGCTGCTGAAGATCACGAAAGGATTGCAAAACATTTTGAAAAAGCTGCAAAAGGAGAGTCGCAACATTATGAAGTAAAAGTGAATACCGAAACTGGTGAAAAGGAGCTGGAAGTGACCCTATCTCCCATTTATGTTATGGGAGAAATTACCGGGCTTTTCTGTATTGCCAAAGATATCACAGAAGAAAAGAGAGTTAAGCATGCATTGAAAAAGAGTGAGGAACGCTGGCAGCAGTTGGTTAAACAAAATCCACAGCCGGTTCAAATTATTCAGCATGGGAAAATAGTCTTTATTAATAAGGCCGGTGCAGAATATTATGGAGCAGAAGCACCAGAAGAGTTGATTGGAAAATCAATTCTCGATTTTACTCACCCTGATTACAGGGAAAATATTTTGGAACGGAAAAAATCTCTTGAGAATAATCAAACTGTAGATTCCAATGAGCAAAAAATACTCCTCTTGAATGGTGAGGAAAGATATATTGAAGCTCATTCAATCCCAATCAGCTATAAAGGCGAGCGTGCCATTCAAACCGTCATTCACGACATTACGAATCTTAAAGAAAAGCAGGAAAATATAGGAAAATCTCTTAAAGAGAAGGAGATGATGCTGAAGGAAATCCATCATCGTGTAAAGAACAATCTGTCGGTGATTTCTTCAATGATTGAACTTCAGGTGATGCAGTCTAAAGATGCGTCTGTAATTAATACTTTGCGGGATAGCCAGCTTCGAATTCGGTCAATTGCGATGATTCATGAAAAATTGTATCAAAATGAATCTCTTTATGACATAAACTTTGATGATTATTTGAAAGAGCTGGTTCAAACTATCCAGGAGACATACACCCATACAGAAAAAAACATCAAAATTTTATTCGATCTTGATTCCGTACAATTGGATATTAATCAAGTAATTCCCTGTTCATTGATCATAAATGAAGTAATTGTTAATTGCTATAAGCATGCATTTCATGATAAAACAAATGGGGAATTAAAAATTACATTGGATTACCAAGATCCTAAAATAGATTTAACCATTTCAGACGATGGAAAAGGACTTCCGGGGAATTTTAAGATTGAAGAGCAAGAATCTCTTGGTATGACATTAATTCAAGCATTTTCTGATCAACTTGAGGGAACTATCAACTTTCAGAATGCACCCAAAAGAAGTGGTACGTTATTTAGATTACAATTTGAAAGAAGATCCGGCCAAATCTGATTCAGATCTAAATTTCATTTAACCATCGCTTCAAAAAACCGTATTTTTACGACAGGGGTGCTCGGTAAATGTTGCCGGGCTGAGATCAAACCCAGTGAACCTGATCCGGATAATGCCGGCGTAGGAAACCATTCTGACTTAGAAGTCTGGACTAATTAGTCGTTCACTGTTAGCGATCTTTTCCCCTCCTGATATATAAAATCCAATTGAGTTTTATGAGCGACATTGAAAAGAAACAGTTCGACCGAGTAACCAAAACGCTGGAGCAGTGGCAGGATCGCGAAGAGTGGTTCTTCAACCGCGAATACACCGATAAGTACGAAGATTACTACGAAACGCGATACAAACGAGCCGAAATATGGCAGAAGAAAACGCTCGCAAAGCTGATCACCAAAGATGAGCGGGTAAAAACACTGCTCGAATTTGGTTGCGGAACTACCCGGTTTACACGGTGGTGGAATGAGATTGGAATTGAGGCATCCGGTGCAGATATTTCGCCGTTCATGCTTGGCCAGGGAGCTCACCTGTTTGAGGGTGATTTGGCACTGGCCGACTCCCATCACATGCCGTTCAAAGACAACAGTTTTGATGCTCTCGCTTTCATCGCAACATTTGCTTACTACAAAGATCCGATTAAGGTGATTAAGGAAGCCGTTCGGGTTGGGAAATATGGGATCATTTTTGGGATTATGAATCGCAATTCCACTAAAGTTGTGAGGCGACGAATTCAGGAAGTCTTTAACAAAAATGAGTATTACAAAACGGCCAATTTTTATACACCCGATTCGCTAATCGAGAAGGTGGAGGAGGCATTGGAAGGTCGTCTATACGAAATTCAGTGGACCGCAACCGGACTCCCGAAATGGTTCCCGATGCAGCAGTGGGGATTCCCGATCGGTGATTTTTTTGCCCTTCACGTTAAACTAACCGATGTAGAATGAGTGCATTTGAAGATAATTTTGGTAAGATCGGCAGCACGAATCTGAACGATATTCTTCTGCCGCGAATGGGTAAAAAGAGGAAAGAAGTTCGTACCGGACCGCGTTTCGGCGTGGACATCTCGGTGATTGATTTGGGCAATAATAAGGGATTGGCCATTTCCAGTGATCCACTATCTTTGATTCCCTCTTTGGGACTGAAAGAATCGGCCTGGTTATCGGTTCATCTGCTGGTGAATGATATGGCAACAACCGGTTTTTCTCCCCAATATGCTCAGTTTGTGTTGAACCTCTCACCGGAACTAAAAAAAGAAAAATTTGAAGAGTACTGGGAGTACATTCACCAATTTTGTGAAGATGTAGGCGTGGCGATTACCGGCGGACATACCGGCCAAATCGAGGGACAGAATTCAACGATTCCCGGTGGCGCAACCATGTTTTTAACTGCTCCATTGGATGAAATCATCACCAGCGATGGAGCCGAACCGGGAGATTTAATTGTGGTCACGAAAGAAACCGCATTGAACTCAACAGCAATACTCGCGATGAGCTTTCCTGAAACCATGAAAAGCAATTTGGGCGAGGAGATCTATCAAACCGCTTGTGATAATTTCTATCGAACATCGTCCTTGCCGGATGCATTGGCCGCATCAGAAATATTGGAAAACAAAACCGAATTGAAAGCGATGCACGATGTAACCGAAGGCGGAGTTCTGGGAGCAATCGCGGAGATGGCAGAAGCTTCCGGCTGTGGATTTGTTGTTGATGATGGAAAAATTCCGACTGGCGAAGCACCTAAAAGAATCGCTGAATTGTTTGAGATCGATCACAGAATTTGTGTGGGAGCCGGATCCATGATTATGACCGTGAAATCCGGTTGTGAAGAAAAGTTGATCAAATATCTTGAACGTAAATCCATTCCGGCGACAGTTGTTGGTGAGATGACGGAAGAATCATCCGGAAGAACAATCATCGAAAATGGTGAAGAGAATGATTTTTCGTTTGATGGTACCGATCCCTATTGGGAAGCCTTTTTTAAAGCAATGAAAGCGGGGTTGAAATGATGAAGAAAGAGATTAGTGGCGGTGTTTATTTAGTCGTGGATCCATCGATTGACAAAACGGAGTTGTTGAAGAAATTAGAAGAGGCTTTGGATGGCGGAGTGGGTGCTGTTCAGGTCTGGAATCATTGGCCTGACAATTTTTCTCAATCGGATAAAATAGGTTTGGTAAACGAGATTTTAAATCTCAAAAAAAAATACAACGCTCCGGTTTTGATAAATAATGATTGGAAATTACTCAAAGAAACAGATCTGGACGGCGTTCATTTCGATGAGATTCCCGACAATCTTGATCGGATTCAAGATGAGATTCAACGAAAGTTTATCTCCGGAATCACCTGTAGCAACAATTTAGAAATCATTCAATGGGCAGATGAAAACGAGTGCGATTACATCTCTTTCTGTTCAATGTTTCCATCGCGTTCGGTAGATAGTTGTGAAATTGTTCGGCCGGAAACCGTCCAGAAGGCAAGGGAAATGACGGATCTTCCGTTGTTTGTCTCCGGTGGAATCACCCCGAAAAATCT
>CAYRDO010000204.1:0-4173 GCA_964422985.1 uncultured Rhodohalobacter sp.
CAGTTTATCAGAGATGTTCAACCCAATGCGGGATGGTCCTTTTTTATTGAAGGTAGGCAGGCATTAAACAAAGACGAATTTAAGATTGAAACCGATCAGCTTTCGATTGATGGGACATTAGCTAGACGCCGTGGATTGAACGCCGGGGTCATCACATTTCTCTCTCCGTTGAAGCGATGGAATCAATCGCTACGAATTTCAGCCAATATTTATTCTCAAACCGAAGTTCCGGTGTTTGGGGTGTCGTCCGACTTTTCTGATTTTTTCTCTGAATCACCCTTTCCCGGTGCTAATAATATCGGGTTTTTAAATACCCGATACACCATTCCTTTGGTCTATCCCGATGATGGCGGATTGCTCTTACCAATGTATCTATCGAATATTTATTTGGTGCTCTTTTCTCAAACCGCAACAGATTTGGATCACACCATTCGCGCCTCAAACACCCGAACCCTTTATGGTGCTGGTATTCGGTCACGATTTCGCGTAAGCAATATGAGTTTTGATATTGGGATTTCCATCGGATGGGAACCAACTCGAGATGAGGTTTCGTATCATTTTGGAAATTTCTAACTCTCTTTTTCAGGATAAAGTTTTTTATAAATCTCAGATGTTGCTTCCCTCACCCGTTCAATCTCCTCGTCGGTCAGCCGTTCTCTCCACGCTTCAATGGTCTTCTTCGCATCTCTGGGTTGATATTCGTTTGATTTTGCCTCTACCGGATTCTTTTTGGAGGTGTATTCTTTGATATAGCTTTCGACCTCCATAGAAAACTCGAGATTCAGGTATTCGAACATTTTCCGGTATTTATCAGCCGGATTCCGCGCCAGCTTCCCATGTTTAATAAAAAACCATTCGGGGTATTTCTCTTTGTATTCCAGAATCACAAAGTTCAGCACATTCCACAAAAGGCTAATCCGATCAATAAAATCGCCTTCCCGATCTGTTTTTTCCATCTCTTCTTTGAATGGCTCAAACCAGGTTTTCATCAACTTTTTTTGATCCAAAAAATTTTTGAAATCAAAATCCCAGCCCTGTTTTTTCAAGCTCCCGGCGAAAGCAAGAGGATTTCGAATCATGCAGATCACTTTTAAATCATACCGCTCATGCAACCATCCGGCCGATAAAAGTGCAATGGGATCTTTCAACAGGTATCGCGGCCGATTTCCACTCAGCATCAAATATTTCAGATAGATCAGTGGCGTTTTTAAACTATATCCCGATTCACGACAAATCTTTGCTGGATGCTGGAATACAGAATTCGGAATATATCGGTCGAACTCTCTTTCAATTTCGCTGTATTTTGGTGATGTAGGAACGTGTTCAAACCAGTGATCGAACGTATACTCGAAGTTGTATCGCGTAGTCTCAAGATTAAATGGTTCATACACCAACTCCACATTTTTCGCCTGTGAGAGAGTCCGCCCAACCCAAGTGGTGCCGGAACGATGAGTACCTGTTACAAGAATGTGTTTTCGATCTTCTGCTACATTCAAAGTGCTATACAATTATAGGTGTAAAATTGTTGATTAATAGCATTTCACATAGGTATATCAGGTCAACTATGTGTAATTACTCTTAACCAAAACATTTTTTGTGATACTGCAACTAAACATTCTTTGATTTGGTTGGAATGTTATAAAAGTTAAAAAAGTACACTTTCTAAACCATATTTTCTTTATCTTAACACGCTTTTAAGGGAACCCCTCAAAATGCAGACACTCGTTTGTTTTCCCTCTCTATTTCTTAAAATTCCATGCTTTATATGAAATATTATAAGTTACTATTCATCACTTTTGCATCATTATCTTTACTACTCACAAAAACGGTATTTGCTCAATCCGGCAATGCTACCCTTCGAATCATTGCTACTACCCAAGATGAAGGGACACCTGTTATAGCCGCAAACGTTTTATTGACATCTGAAGAGGGCGATACATTAAAAGCCGGAACCACCGATGCTTACGGATTTCTTGAATTTCCCAATCTTGAAGCCGGCACGTACGGAGTTCGAATTAGCTACATAGGATATGAAACACTGATGGCTTCAGTCTCACTTGAACCGGGACAAACACGCATCTTTCGACCGGAACTGGTTACCGATACGGCTGAACTGGACGAGCTTGTTGTTCGTGCAACCCGAAGCACAGTGCAGCGTGAAGCAGGTTTACAGAGTATTTCTCCTGAAGATTTGACACGAGTTCCAACACCGGGTCCGGGAGGAGACCTAACGATGTATCTCCAAACGTTGCCAAGTGTTGTAACCACAGGGGATCGCGGCGGTGAGCTTCATATTCGGGGGGGTACACCATCACAGAATTTGGTTCTTGTGGAAAACATGCCGGTCATTAAACCATTTCACATCTCCAACCTGTTCTCTGCTTTTCCGCAAAATGTACTTAGTGGCGTGGATGTTTATGCAGGCGGTTTTGGAGCGAAATATTCAGGTGCAACTTCGGCTGTGCTGGATGTAAATATTCGCCAGGGAAATATGAGGAGTTTTCAATCGGAAGCTGCGGTGAGTCCGTACATTACCTCGTTCCAGGCTGAAGGTCCTATTGTTCCCGAACAGCAATCTTTTCTGTTGATGGGAAGATATTCGCTGATTGAAGATACGGGCCCCAAACTCACCGGTGAGGATGTACCGTTGAGATTTTCTGATGTGATCGGACGATATTCTATCAAGTGGCCAACCATTGTTTGTAATCTTACAGGAATGCATACCTATGACAGCGGTCGCATCAATCCGGCCCGAATGGTTGACCTCACTTGGTCGAACACTTCTGTTGGAATGCGTTGCCTTGGTTTTGCCGAAGAATTGAACAATACTGTTGATTTTACAATCGGCTATACCGGCTACAATAGTACGGAATCGGGCATCGATAATGTTGACCGCGAGTCCAGCATCAACATGGGATATATGAGAATGGATAACCGAGGAGATCTTTTCGGCATTCCAACCGATTATGGATTTAAACTCGAGTTCATTCAGTACCAGGCTTTTCTTGACGACCCCTTCGCACAAACCCGGGGTCGTGATGTACGTTTCACTGGTTTGAGTTCTACGTTGGACGAAATATCAACCATTTTAACAACCTATGTCTCCCTGGATTGGGAACCCGCTGATAGATGGACAGTCCGGCCTGGCATCGCATCACAAATGAATATTCGGGATGTAGAACCCACGATTGAGCCGCGCCTGCGAATCTTCTGGCAACCCCGCGGGGATGATGATCTGGAGTTTAGTTTTGCAGCCGGCCGGTACTATCAAATGAATGAAGCCATCAATGATGAGCGCGATGCTGCTAATGTCTTCTATGTGTACAAACCAATCGACAAAGGAGATCCGCTTCCGGTTGCGCTGCATGGAATCCTTGGATATCGCCAGCAAATTAATCCCACATTTGGATTGAGTATCGAGGGATATGTAAAAAGCCAGGATAATATCCCGGTAGCTCAGTGGACTCGTGAACCGGCTAATACGCTCGAAACCGGCTTGGTTGAATCATTCACATATGGGGCAGATATCCAGGCCGAAATGAACCTCAGGAATTTCTTCCTGTCCGCCAGCTACGGATATTCAGAAGTTACCTATGAAGCTCCAAGTGATGAACTTGTAGCGTGGATCGATGAACCTGTTTTTTCTTACAATCCGGCCCACGATCGGCGGCATCAACTAAATGTAATTGCCTCACTGAGCCTCGGAAAATACACGGCGAATGCAAGCTGGCAATACGCGAGTGGCGGTCCCTTCACACAAATTTATGCGTTTGATTTAGCCTTAACAGATCTTCCGCGGCAAAATCCCCTCACCACCCAGGGTGAAGCGATGACCCTTTATTCAAGACCGTATGACGGCAAACTGCCAAGCTTCCAGCGACTGGATGTTTCCTTAAACCGTAAATTTCAGATTTCGCGGGGATTTGAAATTGAAGCAGAAGTTGGTGCCATCAACACCTTGAATACAACGAATGTTTTTTACTTTGATGTAAACACTCTCCAGCAAGTGGACCAGTTACCGTTGGTACCTTATCTCTCCTTCTCGGCTTCCATTCTATAGACAATGACCAACGATTCATCAAACACAGATTTATCAATTCTTCTCAATAATTTTATGAAGACGATTACAAAAACTCCATTGATTTGCCTGCTGCTTCTGGTTTCGCTTGCAGG
>CAYRDO010000204.1:4183-7017 GCA_964422985.1 uncultured Rhodohalobacter sp.
GGAATTATTTCATGTGAAAGAAGTGTAGATCCATTTGAAGATGACCAGGGAATTTACTCCGTTTACGGAGCTTTGGAAGTAGGTGAAAATCAGAATATTATTCGTGTACGAAATCTTCTTGAGCCTTTTCGAGCTGATTCAGCTATTCCGTTTGACGCTATCGTAACGTTTACAGATCTGCAGAGCGGCGAAACCACTCAGCTTAGAGATACAATTGTAAATTATGAAGTTGGCAGAACACATAACTTTATCCTGGAAGAAGATCTGGAACTTGATTCCCAATATCGGTTTACGGTTGAGAGATCCGATGGCAGGCAAGCAACTACGATAGCCACCACCCCGGGATTAACAGAAGTATCCTACGCGCCCTTCGATTTTATCAGGTGCGAAACCGAGATTGATTTCCGATTTCGAAATGTAAAGCAATCTGAGATTGTTCAGATGGAAATTGGTGCTACCTACCAGGGCGATATTCACTGGGCCGAGATGGATTTAGTAGGTGAAATTGAATACGATCCACAACTGGAAGTTCACAGGGTAGAGATGAGTCCCAGAAATCTTCTCGTTGAAGTGTTTACACCAGTCTTGCCGGACAATCCTTACTACGATCCATATACACTCTTTCCAACTGTGGGCTGCAACGAACTGGATAACAATACGATTATGATCCGCTACAAACACTTCGGTCCTGAATGGCAAACCGGCCGACCCATTGAAGATGGTGAGATCGATACCGATTCTGGTCTTATTGAAAACGGCTTGGGATTCCTGGGAGCCTATCGAGTGGATACATTCTCGTTTGAGATTACCCCACCCGAACAAGAAATGTAACTGCTCACTTACTGCAACTTTTATACCGAAGCATTCAAATATGAAACCGGATATTAGACTCATAAAATTATCCGGTTCCTATTTGTTTTTCTCTTCTATATAACGCTATTTATAAGGAAGGGATTTATGATTGAGCCTGTGTCTCTTATATCACACAGGTAAAAAGTGCTTTGGTATGTTTGGGGTGACACTCTCATACCTGTTAAATGATAATAAAACAGGAACATAATCATGTCGTATCGATGGGTCTATTCCGACCCCCAACGGGGAGAGTCTGCCAATGGCATCCAAGACGAATTGAACATACCTCCGGAGATTGCTTGCCTCTTAAGAATACGGGGAATTGATAGTTACGAAAAAGCAAAATCATTTTTCAGGCCGGAAAAAGAGGAGTTGCACGATCCGTTTTTAATGAAAGATATGGAGGCCGGAGCCTGCCGCCTTTCTAAAGCTATTCGAAATCACGAAACCGTGGTTATTTATGGGGATTATGACGTAGATGGCACCACTGCTGTCAGCCTTCTTTACACATTTCTCAAAAGTTTTGGGCTGAATGTTTTCTATTACATTCCGCATCGATTTAAAGAGGGATACGGTATCAACCCCGATGGCATTCAGTTTTCGATGGAAAAAAATGCTGATCTGATCGTATCCGTCGACTGCGGAATTACAGCTATTGAGGAAGCTAAGTATGCCAAAGAAAATGGAATCGATCTTATTATTTGTGATCACCATACTGTTGGCGATGAACTTCCCGATGCCATTGCTGTTTTAGATCCTAAACGATCGGATTGTAACTACCCGTTTGATGGACTTTCGGGCGCCGGCGTGGGATATAAATTGGTTCAGGGTACTGTAGAAAAATTGGGGTTACCCAAAAAACTTCCCTCTAAATTTCTAGATCTTGTGGCGATCTCTATCGCTTCAGATATTGTACCTATCATCGATGAAAATCGAATTCTGATGCGTCGGGGACTGAATCTCATCAACACAAAACCCCGCACCGGCATCAAAGCATTACTCGACAGAATTCGAATTCCCATCGGCGGTGTTTCTACCTCGAGCATCGTGTTTTCTATTGGACCACGAATTAACGCAGCCGGCAGAATGGGAGATGCCACCACCGCCGTTGAACTGATGATAGCTGAAGATGAAAAATCCGCCAAACGATTCGCCGGCGAGCTTGAGTCCATCAACAACATGCGCAAGGATACCGATTCCAAAACAATGGACCAAGCCGTGGATATGCTGGAAAATCAGTTCAATCTCGATAACCTTTCCGCCATGGTTCTTCACGATCCGGAGTGGCATCTTGGGGTGATTGGGATTGTAGCCTCCCGTTTGGTAGATGCGCACTACCGTCCGGCGATTATGCTTAGCACTGTTGAGGGTAAAATTAAAGGCTCTGCCCGATCCATTAAGGGGTTCAATATCTATGATGCGCTAAAGGAGTGTGAAGATCTTTTGGAGCAATTCGGGGGCCATGAGTTTGCCGCCGGGCTCACGATGGATATGGAAAACCTGGATGAGTTTAGGAGACGTATCAACAAAATTGCTGGAACAAACCTTTCTGATAAAGATTTCACGCCTGAAATTGAAATTTCCTGCAAACTCGATCTTTCGAATATTGATATGAAATTCTGGAAGTTACTCACGCAATTTGAACCGTTTGGCCCCGGAAACATGCGTCCCATTTTTGTGAGTGAAGATGTTTGCATCAAAGGAGTACCTACAATCGTTGGCAATGGACATTTAAAGATGAAAGTACACCAAGGCGATTCACCTGTATTTGATTGTATCGGTTTTAATATGCATGCATTTGAGCCCCGGCTACGAAATTGTGACCAGGATAAGATCGATATCGCCTATGTTTTGGAAGAGAACCGGTGGAACGGGCGCCGAACCATTCAGATGAGACTGAAGGATATTCACATTGGCAAGAAACAGAGTGCAGTTAGCAGTTAGCAGTTAGCAGTTAGCAGTTAGCAGTTAGCAGTTAGCAG
>CAYRDO010000205.1:0-7012 GCA_964422985.1 uncultured Rhodohalobacter sp.
ATTATGTGTTATTTTAAATATATTCATATACGTTGACTTTTTGAAAATCATTTTAAAATACTTGATTTTTTTTAGATAAAGCTTAAAAAATCAGACAGATATCACTTTTTTGGAACAGAAAAATTTTTCAAGTAAAGAGTTTTACGAGCTTATCACATCGGCTGAGACTTCTGAGATAAACCGAGTCTCCAAAGTGTTTATACAAAGAATGGCTCTATATCTTTCTTCGGTAATGAAAGCCAATGATGAGACTGCAAAAGATTGTGCTCAGCAAGCTTTTGAAAAAGTCTATTCAAAAATAGTTGAAGGCTCAATCAGCGATATTAACGATGTCTTTGGATACCTGATACGATCGGCCCGAAATGAATACCTGATGATTCTTAGAAAAGACAAAGTAGAGGTGCCAAGCGAGTACGCATACTTCTCAGGAGTCATCGGATCAACAGGAGAGGAGGTTGTTGGATCCATTTATTCTGAAGAAAAAGAGAAACTCCTTGAACATTGCATAAAAAAATTAAAAAAGGGCAAGCGAACCTTTTTTCTGCAGGTACTGAAATTCATCAACGAGAAGGATAAAGACGTGGCTGATAAACTAAATATGAGCCATGGTAATTTTCGGGTTAAAAAATCACGGGTTATTGATGCACTGCGCGACTGCGTACAAAATGCAATCAAGGAATAACAAAGTTTGTACTCTGAGGCGTCATTTAGCATTTATAAGAAAGAGTGCTGGCTTCTTTTCCAGGTCGGGTTGTTTGGAATGCTTCCATTTTTTGATAGGCTTTGTTTCGATGAATTCTTCTCGTGATGTTATCCCAGCTGCAACACATAACTTTGTAGATGGGCGAAGTTTTTGAAGAAGAAGATCAAAGAGATTTTTATTTCTATGGGGAGTTTCCATAAAAATATGAGTGTAGCTGGTTTTCAGAGAGTCTTTCTCCAATTCCTGAATATTGTTATTCCGCTTTGATTCATTAATTGGAAGATATCCATGGAAAGTGAACTGCTGACCATTGAGCCCGGAAGCCATCAGAGCTAAAAGAATGGAGGATGGGCCTACCAATGGTACAACCTGAACTCCTCTTTCGTGAGCAAGTTTAACTAATAAAGATCCGGGATCTGCAACGCCCGGTGCACCGGCCTCAGACATTAATCCTATAGATTGATCATTCAATAATTTGATGAAACTAAATATTTCTTGCTCTGGCGTTTTTTTGTTTAGAACCCGAAAGGTAATATCATAGAGAGGAGTGGGGTGATCGATCCATTGCAGAAAACTTTGAGCTGTCTGAGCTTTTTCAACGATAAAACAGTTTAAGTTCTTGATCACCTGGACAGTATGCTCAGGAAGTACCAAATTTTCCTTCCGTTTTGCAATGGGCGTTGGGAGTAAATAAAGTTTGTTCGACGCATCAAAAGTACTCATAGGGAATGAATATGTTAATCAAATAATTTGTAGTTGTATCAAATTGATAAAGACTGCCTTTAGCGGAGGTCTGTTAGAAAATTTAGTCTACTAAAATAAGAAACTCGTTCCGAAATTTATGACCATTCAAAATAGAAAGAAGGAACATGTTGAACTAAGCATCAATAAAGATGTGAATTATAAGAAAAGTGCTGGGTTTGATCAGTACGATTTTGTGCACAATGCACTGCCTGAAATCAATTCTGATGAGGTAAAGCTTTCAGTACCACTCTTAGGTAGACAATTCTCATTTCCACTTTTTATCTCCTCCATGACCGGTGGTTATTCTGAAGCCGGAGCTGTTAACACAGTCATCGCCGAATTTTGTGAGGATAAAGATTTGCCGTTTGGAGTAGGAAGCCAGCGTGTGATGTTGGAGGATCCCGGTCAGGAAGATTCATTTTCAGTGGTTCGGTCTCATGCCCCAAAAGCATTTATTGCTGCAAATATCGGTGGAGCCCAGTTGATTGATGGTTTCAGTGACACTAAGCTTCGGCGACTGATCGATAGTATTCAGGCGGATGCCGTGATTATACATCTCAATCCTCTACAGGAATTGATGCAGCCGGAAGGTGATCGGAATTTTAAGGGGATTGAAAAGGGAATTGGAAATATAGTGAACAAAGCACCCTGTCCGGTCATAGTAAAAGAGACGGGAGCCGGCATCTCAAAAAGTGTAGCAACAAGATTGTTGGATATTGGCGTATCAGTAATTGATGTAGCTGGTGCAGGCGGGACTAGCTGGTCAAAAGTTGAAAACCTGCGATCCAATCAAAAAAAACCTCTCTATGAATTTGATGACTGGGGAATACCGACTGTGGATTGTATTCAACAGATTGAAACGCTCAGGAATAATTATTCTTTCGAATTGATCGCTTCAGGCGGGGTAAGAAGCTCTTTTGATATCGTTAAGGCAATGGCTTTGGGAGCTGATTTCACTGCATCAGCTCAACCGGTTATCAAAGCCATCATGAATGGAGGATACGAGGAATTGGAAGTCCTTTATAAAAGTTGGGAGAAGCAGGCTCGGTACATTCTCACACTACTCGGATGCTCATCTTTTGAAGATTTGAAAGAACAACATCTGATCAAGATAAAGTAATCCGCAGAGGTTTATTCAGCGGTGCCTGGTGTATATTCTTGCTCAGCTGCATCAGCCAGGGTCAAAACTGCATCTCTGTACAAACTGCTGGGGTTATACCGATAGACAGCGCCTTCCAGCGAACCGGTTACTTCATGAAAGTGAGCCAAGTAGTTTGCTATTGAGTGGATATTATTTTCCATATCAAAAATATCATCTCCAACAAACCAATGATTGATTGAATATGGGATGAATTGACCATAAGACATCGCGCCGGCATAACTCGATTTCAGTTCGAATACATCGATATTGTTACGACTGGTAAATAGCAGAAGTTCTTCTAATTGAGCTTTGGCAAAATCAGCCCGGTAATCTTCAGAATACATCGAAACGTAAACATTCAGCGGGTTGTAACTTCCTATATTCTGGCCAAAATCAGATTCAATGCCTATAATCGCAGCAATGACATATTTTGGAATGTTATATGTCTTTTCAGCCTCTTGGAGAGCGCTGGAATGGGTGGTCATAAATTCACCAATTCGTTGTTTTTTGTTTTCATACCCAAGCACCTGGAGGTAATCTTCAAGAGAACCGATTTTTCTCTCAGCCGATCTTCGGAATCGGTCTCCAATTCCATCATAAATTTCAAATTTTGGATCGTCCAAAAAAGGTTTTAGATCAATATCCTTTGAATTAAAATATTCAATCAGTGATGCCACCCGAGCCGGATAGACTTGTTCGGCATCCGTGGACTCAGAATGATCTGAACTTTCGTTATAGGTTAGGGTTTGTTGATCAGCATCTTGAGCAAATGCAGGAGTAATCAACAAAGCGGGAGATAAACAAGCAACGAGCAGAATTGTAAGGAAATGATTCATATTAGCATCTCTGTATTTTTATGATATTACTTTTACTTATTGATAATAAAAACAAAACCTCAAATCAATGTTTTATTTTTAGATGAGAGAATTTTGTGGAAAAAGACGTATTTAATAATAGATGATATTCGAAATAATTAAATTGATTTCTATTTTCTTTCATAATTAATAACTAATCATTCAGACAAACAACAATGAGAAAAATACAATTTGCTATTACTTTGGCAGCTGTAATGCTTTTGTTTTCAACGGTTTCTTTGAAAGCACAAACAATTACGGCCGGAGGTGGAGTTGGTTACGGAAGCAAATCTGAGGATTTTAATTTTCAGGTAAATGCTTATTACAGCATTCCAAATTTACCCTTGCGGATCGGTGGAGATGTTGGGTTCTCTAAACCGGAAGACAATCTTACCCAAATCGACGGAAATGCAAATGTCCACCTGATGTTAATCAACAAAGAGGCTGTAAGTCTTTATGGATTAACCGGTTTGAACGTACTTTACAATAAAGTTTCTGTGGGTGATGTCTCTCAATCTGAAACATATACAGGTTTGAATGCAGGTGCAGGACTTGAATTAGGTTTGGGTTTTGGTAGAGCATTCGGAGAAGTGAAATATATCATTGGTCGCGATATCCCTAATGATGATGAACAGTTGGTTATTGGGGCAGGTATCCGCGTTAACATTTCCAATTAACTATAAGGACTTATCACCCTATTAAAAGCCTGATTGTAGAATCAGGCTTTTTTTTTATAAAATAGTTGAGGTATTGTGTGATCAATAACCAATCAATAAATCTACCTTATGAGATTTTCAAGCTACGTACTAAAAACAATTCTGATAATCGTATTTTTCTCTTTTTGTAATGAATTATTTGCCCAATCTACTACTGAGGATGGTTACAGAGCATGGCTAAGGTATGATCAGGTAGAGGATGAGGAGCTGCTTCAATCATATCGAGAGGCTTTACGAACAGCTGTCGTTTTCGGGAATTCCGAAACGACAGAAGCCATCAAAAATGAAATTGAAGAAGCATTGCCCGGTCTTTTGGGAGTTGAGGTGCCTTTCCATAATGATGTACAAGTGGATGGCACGTTGCTCATCGGAACACCAGAAAACTCAAGCGATATTGCAAATCTGGATCTTGATGAGC
Organism: uncultured Rhodohalobacter sp.; assembly: GCA_964422985.1. Lineage (GTDB taxonomy): Bacteria > Bacteroidota > Rhodothermia > Balneolales > Balneolaceae > Rhodohalobacter. The sequence continues at coordinate 4,577 of CAYRDO010000205.1, forward strand.
GATTGCAGCAGATTGGTGAAGAAGGATATCTCATTCTAACCTCGAATGTTAAAGGAAACGAAACAACGGTTATCGCTGCAAATACGGATATCGGCCTTTTATACGGTTTTTTTGAGCTGATCCGACATCTTCAAACTCAAAAAGAAATTTCGGAAATTTCCATCCAAAGTGCTCCAAAAGTGGAGTATCGAACAGTCAACCATTGGGATAATTTGAGTCGACTAGTAGAACGAGGTTATGCCGGACTTTCTATTTGGGATTGGGGAACTCTGCCTGAGTATAAAGATCCACGATACACTGATTATGCACGATTGAACGCTTCTATTGGAATCAATGCAACGGCGGTGAATAATGTAAATGCTGATCCGCGAATGCTGACCGATCAATTCCTGGAAAAGTTAGTAGTTCTTGCAGATATATTTCGACCGTATGGGATTAAGGTGTTTATTTCGATTAATTATCAAGCACCGATTTCGGTGGGTGGCCTTGATACAGCCGATCCACTTGATCCGGAGGTCCGCGAGTGGTGGGCGTAGAAAGCTGACGAGATCTTTGAGATGATCCCCGATTTCGGTGGATTTTTGGTAAAGGCTGATTCCGAAGGCCAACCCGGACCGTTTGCGTATGATCGAAATCACGCTGAAGGTGCCAATGTTTTGGCGGAAGCGATTGAGCCCCATGGCGGAGTGGTTATATGGCGGGCATTTGTTTACAGTCCTGAACAGGAAGATCGTTTTCGGGAAGCTTATGATGAATTTGTTCCGCTCGATGGCGATTTCAAAGACAACGTAATTCTCCAGGTAAAGAACGGTCCGATCGACTTCCAGCCGCGTGAACCGTTTTCACCACTTTTCGGTGCGATGGAGGAAACCAACACCATGCTGGAACTCCAGATCACACAGGAATATTTTGGGTTTTCCTATCATTTGGCATACCAGGGAACACTATTTGAAGAAGCCCTTGATTCTGATACTTATGCAAAGGGTGAAGGAACAACTGTTGGAGATGTGATTTCAGGTGATGTGTTTGATTATGAACACACCGGTATGGCCGGCGTTTTGAATATCGGGAACTACAGGAATTGGACAGGTCATCCCTTTGTGCAATCCAGTTGGTACGCATATGGACGATTGGCATGGGATTATACTTTATCAGCAGAAGAGATTGCCGATGAATGGATGAAAATGACCTTCACAAATGATCAACAATTTACAGATCCGATTGGCGAAGTAATGATGGAATCCAGGGAAGCCGGAGTGAACTATCGATCCCCATTGGGTTTGACACACCTTTATGCGCAGGGGCATCACTACGGACCTGCTCCATGGACTTCCGATCTGCTGCGTGCGGATTGGACAGCCGTTTACTATCACAAAGCAGATGAAGAGGGAATTGGATTTGATCGCACAGAAACCGGCTCGAATGCAATCGAACAGTATCATGAACCCTTGCAAACTCAATTCAGTCGTGTTGAGACAACTCCCGAAGATTATCTGCTATGGTTTCATCATGTGGATTGGAATTATAAAATGGATTCCGGCCGGACTCTTTGGGAGGAGTTGGTTCACAAATATTATGAAGGAGTTGAGCAGGTTCGTTGGATGCAGGAGCAGTGGAATTCAATCGAGGGTCTGATTGATCAGGAACGTTTTGAGCATGTAAAAGCACTGCTCCAAATTCAGGAAAAGGATGCTGTACGATGGCGGAATTCATGTGTGCTTTATTTTCAGACCTTTTCAGAAATGCCGATTCCGGATCAGTATGAAAAACCGGAGCATGACTTGGAGTATTATAAATCCCTCGAAAACACTCTTTACATTCCTTCACCCCGGTATGATTAGTTTTAAAGAGCAAAAATTGTATACTTCTTAGACCAAAACATCCATCAAATATTGAAATCAAAAAAGCTACCATGTTCGAATCAATTTTGCGCTACACTCTACCCGTTTTAATCAGTTTAGTTCTTGGGTTTGCACTCTCAATGAACAGTTCTCAAACTCAAGATCTGGGCATTTTTGATAACACACTTGATATCGGGGATGTAAAGCATGAAGGATATGCATCATACAATGCCCGCACTGGAGAGTACACATTGACGGGGTCCGGTGAAAATATGTGGTTTGATAAGGATGAATTCCGATATCTGTGGACGACCGTTCAGGGAGATTTTATTCTTCGGGCTGAAGTAAAGTTTTTGGGTGAGGGAGTTGATCCTCATCGAAAAATTGGATGGACCGTGCGAAATACATTGACTCCTAATTCGGCGATGGTAAACGCAGCTGTTCACGGAGACGGTTTGGCTTCTCTTCAATATCGAAAAACGGAAGGGGGCGAAACGATGGAAACCACATCATCAGATGGTTTACCCACCGTCGTTGAACTCTCACGGATTGACGGAACATACATCATGAAAACTGCAAAAAAAGGAGAGCCTTT
>CAYRDO010000206.1:0-6982 GCA_964422985.1 uncultured Rhodohalobacter sp.
CGATGACGAGTGCTGTAGGGCCAGAGTCTTCTTTGTTCCTTGGAAACATGTTATATCCACTGGGATTTATACTGATTGTAGCCGGCAAATATCAGCTGTTTACCGAAAATACGCTTACTCCTGTCACGCACGTACTTACGCGGATTGCCAGCATCCCGGCCTTGCTGCGCGTTTGGGGGATTGTGTTATTAGCCAATGTCATTGGTGCGGGAGCTTTGGCGTATGTGTTGGCCAACACAGGGATCTTTGCGACCGAAGCGGCCGAAGTGGCCAGGGGCTTTGGAGAGCATGCCCTGAGCGTATCCTGGAATGATCTGTTTTGGAAAGGCGTATTAGCAGGATGGATTGTCGCCTCGATGGTATGGCTGACCCACGCCGTAAGAGATGCAATGGCTCGTATCACTATTGTTTTTATACTGATGTATCTGATTCCTATAGCTGATCTGTTCCACTGTATTATTGGCGCTTGTGAGGTGCTTTATTTAATTTTTCAGGGATTAGCTGGATGGGGTGAGTTTGGATATTTCTTTTCTGCCGTTACGTTAGGCAATACGGTGGGCGGAGTGATACTGGTAGCTATTCTCAATTATTCGCAGACGCGTCAAAGTCGCTTTCCCGATCGGGACTGCGGTCAGCTCGAGCTTACATGGAAAGAATGGCTGTTCGGCCGTAATACTACGTTGCCGGATTTTATTCGTCGCCCGCATTCCAATAAGGACCAAGAAGAAGAAACGGAGCAAACCTTGCAGCCCCCTGTCATTGATGAAGACCACCAGCGTGGAAACCGTGATGCGGAAATTACTCTCTTGCAGTATGGGGACTACGAGTGTGAAACCAGTCGTCGAATCTATAACATAGTAGACGAAATAATGCAGGATGAGGATGGGTACATCCGATATATTTATCGGCATCTTCCGTTGAGCCGCCGCCATCCGCACGCTGAAAATGCAGGCATGGCCGCAGAGGCCGCCGCCGACCAAGGTAAGTTTTGGGAAATGCATGACGAGCTTTTTGACTATCAAAATCATCTGGAAGATGAAAACTTGTTGAAATGTGCACGTCATATAAATCTGAATACCGACCGATTTCAGAAAGAAATGTTTGCTGAAGTAAATAGGAAACGCGTGCTCGAAGACCGGCGCTCCGGAGTACGTAGTGGCGTGAGCGATACCCAAAACCTGTTTATCAATGGGCAGCGATTTGAGAAACCAATGACAGAAGACAATATTCGGCGGGAAATTGAACGCATTAAAATGACCTTGTCATCCGAAGTGTAGAATATGTTTATCGCCTATAGATCCCTGATTTTTGTCTGAATAGATTTTAATTAGCAGGTAACCTATTGGTCTCATCGCATTGTTCGTATTCTTTACACTAATTTGCGCCTATACTCAAGGTAGCCAAGCCCCTTGTTACCCAAACTTGTATTCCCTTCCTTTTATTGTCATTGATATATTAAATGGATAAGCCCAGAACTAAATGTGAGACATAGGTTTATAGAAAAGTACGCCCGGAAGGATTTGAACCCTCAACCTTCTGATCCGAAGTCAGACGCTCTATCCAGTTGAGCTACGGGCGCATATATTACGATTCAACAGAACTATCTGAAAAATCGCAGAACAGAAAAATAAGCGTTTTCCCCTTTGGAAACAACCACCTCCTCTCCATTTCTTTTCTTTCCTGTTTATCAAAAAGAATACTTAAATGAAATTCCAGCTTCAATCCAATTTGCCATCGAGAGTGTCATCAATTCTCTCAATTAAATTTTCGTAGGCTTCTTCGATAGTATTTCCAATTGCAATCAGCATGAGTCCCGTTTTACTTCGGGCGCCGACTTCAATAGTGTCTTCAAGTTTTCCTATTTCATTAGAAAGGCGAAATCCTCGATATCCTCTGGTCTTCAGAACGTTAACATGCTTTCGTAATAAAGCTTCTGATCCTCTTTTTAACTTGTTCATCTTGCCACTCCAATCTTGATTACTCCCTGTTTAAATAAAAAAGAACAGCACAATTATGTGCTGTTCTTTTTAAACGTTAAAAGATTGGATCAGTTCCCTGCGTACAAATTCCTAATTTTCGTCTCTGAGGCCCTCAGCGGTTCTATCTTCATAGGGAGGTGCCGGAGTCATTTTGTTTGAATCTTCATCCACTATATTCATTACTTCTTCAACCACTCGTTCTATCTGTGGATCTCGACCCTCCATTAATAAATTGGGGTCATCCCAAACTTCAATATCAGGACGAACGCCTTCACCTTCCCAGAACCAATGTCCGTCATTATCATAAAGACGTGCTCCCGGAACGGTAATTCCGCCACCATCAATCAGTTGATGGCCGGTTGCGGGACCTACCAAAATGCCAAGAGTTCTTTCACCGACAATTGGTCCGGCTTCAAGCTCCTGGAACGCCCATGGCAGTCCATCACCACCGGAACCGGCCCAGCCGTTAATCAACATTCCCATTGGGCCTGTGTTTGTTTTTATCGGTTGTGTATGATCTCGACCATGTCGCCAGTGCAGGTTATAAACAACAGGGCGCTGCATCAATTCGAGGAATCGATCAGCCAACTGGCCACCGCCGTTAAACCGCTCATCAATAATAAATCCTTTTTTGTCGAGCTGACCATAGTACATCCGAACCAGTTCAAGTTGTCCCTGATTCGCTGTATTCGACATGTAAACATATCCGAGTTGACCATCAGAAAGTGAATCAACCATCTGACGATTATGCTCTACCCATTCCTGGTATCGAAGCTGAGATTCTTCTCCCTCGCTCAATGTCTCCACAATTACTTCCCTCGCATTTTCAGGGTTACCATCACTACTCACCGTCAACGAAACGGTTTCACTGTCCAACCCTTCAAAAGGAGCGTAAGGATCTTTCTCAGGATCAAGCTCAACCCCATTTACCGCATGGATAGTTTCTCCTTCGGTTACGTCAACTCCCGGTCGATCCAACGGCGAACGAACATCAGTATCCCAGACAGCCGGTTGCACAATTCGCTCAATGCGATACATGTCATCTTCCAATTCCCAATCGATTCCCAAATAGCCGGTTCCGCGATATTCCACATTTTCCGTATCGCCACCACCGGTATAAGTATGACCGGCACTCAGCTCAGCCTGCATGTTCGATTGAATATTAGTTACATCCCAGCGCGTTCGGGCATCTTCAATCAACGCTCCGTATCGCTCCTTCATCTCATCCCAATCCACTTGTTGCATCTCAGGATCGTAAAAGAAATCGCGATATCGTCTCCAGGTATCATTAAAAATTTGTCGCCACTCCTCTTTTGGAACCAAGTCCATCACCAAGCCATCTGTCGGAATCGGCTCTTCGATAGTTTGACCCGGCTGAGGTTGAATCACTCCATACTGCCCGCGGGCTGAAACAAGAATTGCTTTACCGTCCGCAGTTTGAACGGCTCCATTCACTCCTTCCATAATGGTGATCTCCTCTCGCTCCTCGAAATCGTACGCCATCAACGTGGGAGGACCTCCATTTGAACCGGTGTTCGGATATCTCAAATAAGCCAGCTTACCCTCGAAAGGCATCAGGGTTCCAATATTTCCGGCTTCCGGTGGCAACATTGTGATTCGTGTTTCAAAACCCTCGAACTCAATTTCGGTTGAACTCTCTTCTTCCCCATTCTCACTTTCTTCTGCCGATTCTTCCTCGCCATTTTCCTCTTCGGGATCTTCATCCAAATCAAGCGCATCATTTTTGGGCTGAAGAAGTGATGGAATATCCGCCGTTAAACTAACTGCTGCTATCTTTGTTGAATTGGGGTAGATCCACGTATTGTCCATATCGGAATAGGCGGCATCAAATTCCCGGTTGGTTAAGTAGAACAGATATTTCCCATCTGTGCTAAATACAGGATTACTATCAGAATAAAAGCCACTCGTCGCCTGATGCAATTCACCATTCTCCGTATCAAAAAGAGTTACTGCAAAATTGGAGTTTTCAAGACCCTTTGTAAATGCCAGCCATTTAGAATCCGGAGACCAAGAAATGCGATATCCCGGTCGTCCATTATGTGTGAGAGTCCAGTTCGTATTTCCGGCCTCGGTAACATCACCACTTTCAGCTTCTACAACATAGATGGTATTCGTTTCATCGATAAACGCAATCTTCTCACTATCGGGCGACCAATAAAGATTATATCCAAAGCCTTTTCCACGATCGGTCAATTTTCGAGCTTCTGAATCATCGTTGATCTCTTTAATATAAATTTCGTATTCGCCATTCTTATCACTCCAATATGCAATCTTTTGCCCATCGGGCGACCAAGCCGGGTCGCGATCAAACGCTCCACTCGATTTTGTGATATTTTTCGAAAATCCTTCCTTCACAGGGACATTAAAAAGTTCACCACGCGCTTCAAATACAATTCGCTTTCCTCCGGGTGAGCCTGTCATACCAGAAATATTTTCACTGACATCCTCACTGCGCGGCATTTCATTTGAAAGATCACTCACCACATTCACGTCTATGGTTTCATATTCACGGGTCTCCAAATCCATCAAATAGAGTTCTCCGCCCACTTCAAAAACGAGCTCACTGGGGCCGGCTGACAGGTAGGAAATATCGAAATCACTGAAATCGGTTAGCTGTGTCGTTTCTTCTGTTTCTGTATTGTAAGCCCACACATTTAATCGGAAATTCTCTCCGCGATCAGACAGAAAATAAACCGTATCTCCCGCCCAAGCCGGTTTACCATCATTAATTTCGTTATCTGTGATTTTTTCTACTTGATTTTCCTCGAAATCATAAATCAAAATATCTGATTCCAATCCACCTCTGTATCGCTTGAATGGATAATTCTCGGTTATTTTTGTGATGTAAGCCAGCTTGCTTCCATCAGGTGAGTAACTCGCCAATTCTCCGTATGGAATTTCCAGCGGTTCCGGCAGGCCACCTTCCTTATCAACTAAATAAAATTTGTTTGATCCTCTCTGCCCCAAATGCCTTCTTGATGCAAAAAGGAGTCGTTCACCATCGGGATGCCACTCCACCATTCTATCACTATGAGATTGATAGGTAACCCTTGTTGGAACTCCGCCTTCGACCGGCATCACATATACATCAGAATTGCCATTGTAGTTTGCTGTGAACGCCAGTTCCTGTTCGTCCGGAGAAAATTTTGGCCAACTTTCCTCACCCTGCGATCTTGTTACCTGTACGGCCGTTCCGCCATCTTTCGGCACGATCCAGATATCCCCGCCGTATACAAAAGCGATGTCCGTTTCAGAGACATCCATATATTGCATTAATTTTGCACTGATTTGACCCAACGCAGATTGCGACATTACAAATAGCGCAATCACTAAAAGCATACCCTTTTTCATAAGAATGGTTTTCAATTGATGTTATTTTTATCGAACAATTTTTTTCTCAGCACAAAGTAGAAAAAGACCGATAGATGTCATAATACCTGTCCAACAACATTGTGCTGTTTCACTAAACAAACACGGGTAAAAAAATCAATTGTTTCACTTATAAATACATTCGCATTTCTGATGTATTTCTTTTGCCGAATCCATATTTCTGTACTACTTTTACAAACGTCTTAATAACATGTACATAATCTTATAATCAAAATTTTTTGTGATGAACGTTTTGCAAAATCCAACGAATATTATCATATCGCTCGTTACCGCTACTCTATCACTATTTCTGTTAGCTTTCACCTCTATCTCGTCAGATGAAACAACGAATCAGGATGAATGGGTTTCTCTTTTTAATGGAGAAGATCTCTCCGGTTGGATTGTTCCTGAAGGCGATAACGGCCACTGGAAAGTAGTTGACGGCGTGATTGATTACGATGCCATGAGCGAAGCGGAAGACGATAAAGCGTTATGGTCTGAAAATGAGTATGAAGATTTTGTATTAAAAGTGGACTGGCGCATCAAGGAAACTCCTTATACCAATCCAAATGTACCGATTATCATGCCGGATGGATCTCACAAATTGGATGAAAACGGTGAGGTAATCCGAATGGCCGTTCCCGATTCTGACTCCGGAATTTATGTCCGTGGAACGTCCAAAGCACAAATCAACATTTGGAACTGGCCGATTGGATCCGGTGAAGTTTATGGTTACCGAACAGATTCTTCCATGCCTGAAGAAGTTCGCGCCGGTGTAACACCTTCCATGAATGCTGATAATAATATAGGTGAGTGGAACACATTTGTGATTACGGTTGAGGGACGACATTTAACCGTTGAATTAAATGGCCACACGGTTCTGGATCATGCTCATCTTCCGGGGGTTCCTGAATCAGGAAGAATTGCCCTGCAGCATCACGGAAGCCAGAATGAGAATGGCGAATGGGTTAGTCCGCCTTCATTGGTTCAGTTCAAAAATATCTCGATTAAAGAGCTGTAAATCCTTTTCATAATCGTAGGGGCAATTCATCAATTGTCCCTACAATCTAATCTCCCGCCTACCTCTCTATAAGCTCTATCAATTAAATTTATTTGTAGCTGAACTTATCTCGTTCTAAATTAATTCAACATTAAACTAATTAACATTAATTAAATATTTGAACTGATATGGCTACAGAAACAATCACTAAATGGACAATTGATACAGCACACTCTGAAATTAACTTTAAAGTGAAGCACCTTGTTATTTCAACAGTAACAGGAAAATTCAAGAATTTCGATGCAACTCTGGAAACAGAAGGCGACGATTTTGAAGATGCACAAATTTATTTTGAGGCAGATATTAACAGTATCGATACAAATAATGATGACCGAGATGCCCACTTGAAATCAGATGATTTCTTCAATGCAGAGGAGCATCCAAAACTGACTTTTGAATCTACCTCATTCAAACAGGTAGGAGAAGACAAGTACAAACTGCTTGGAAATCTGACCATTCGAGGAAACACAAAACCGGTTCAACTTGATGCAGTTTATGGCGGAACCGTTCAGGATCCTTACGGAAATACAAAAGCCGGATTTGAAGTGACCGG
>CAYRDO010000207.1:0-6935 GCA_964422985.1 uncultured Rhodohalobacter sp.
TGATTTCGTTTCAATGAAGGCTCAGCACGGCTACTTTGTTGAAGTTTGGGATCAGATAGGTGAGGAGCTTACAACTATTTTTGCTCCCGACAATTCGGAAGAAGCACGTGCCAATGTAAATCAGCTACTTCAAAACTGGGAAAGTTCTATTAATTCGAATCTTTGGGAATCGTTGCATACAGCATTTACCGAGAATGGAATTGAACTTTCAGAATTCTCATCATCAGAAGAATTTAACAGTGCACTCCACAGTTATCTTGACAGTGCGTACGAAACCAGTGTAGAAGCCAACAGCGAAGACGATTACAGCATCTATCGCAATTTCAACACATTTTGGAATGATACTGTGAAAACCGAATGGGGTGAAATGTTTATAGAAGGTGACATTCTTACGCAAGCCCAGATTGCCGAAGTTGATATGAAGCTGGATGACTGGCGTGATGAAGCGGCACCCACATCAAACCTTACATTTATTCTTTTAATTGTAAGTATTGCCGTTATTATCGGGCTGATTGTGTTGCTCTTAACCAGAAGGTCTGGTTCAGAATCAAACGCTTGATGATTAGCAATCTATAGATTTAAAATGGCCGTCCTGGAATTCCGGGACGGCTTTTTTTATGGAAGTGATACTGAACGGCGCAACATCCATTCTGCCGAGAGAAGGATTAAGATGATGAAAAACCAGATGGATGAGTGATGCACATACACATTTTCTTAACTTACCTTAGATTGACTTTGAATAATATCTCTGTCCTCCAAAAAATCGTTCAAACGGTTCATATTGTAATCTTGCAGGAAGAGGCCCTCTGTAAATTCAGCAAGACGATTCAAAAGCGCGTCATCTCGTTTTGTCTCTAAAAATTCCGCTGAAGATTGACTCACGCGAACTCTCGTTTCGGCCGTACCTATCGTTCTGTTATTTTTGGTGGCTGTAGCCTCAACCCGATAAATTCCCTGCGGATAATTACCAATCTCAGCGTAGTACGACTCATTTTGTCTATGTGTCATTCTGAATACGCTGCTCTCTTGATCACTATCTTCAAAAATCACCTCCGTTTCAATGACTGCATCCGGCTCCGGCTCGCCGCGTTCGTTAAAAAGTGTAGCCTGAAGTTCTACCGATTCGTTTTCCGAGAAAACACTTTTTGTGGGCTGTATAGTGAGATTTTCTCGATCTGGTGAGGTGGACGTCCAAGATACAAGATTTGTAATAAGCTGTTCAAAAAATTGACGTGTATCGGGATTTTGGCTTTGCTCAAACCGATACCATCCAAATGCGGAAACGGATGCGCGCCTGTTGGTTGAAGCATCCTCGACAATCAAAACCGGAGTTCCGGATTCAATTCCGCGGAAACTTGCTGTTAAGAGAGTTTGAGAAAGAGAAGAGGGCTGATATTCCCCGCGATAGGTTCGCAATGTCGGAAATCGCTGGAGCCCGGTTTGAGGAATCTCCAAAATAGGATGTGAAACAGAAGTTTGAAACGGTTCAAGCTGGATGTCGATCTGTTGAAAGCCGATATTTGAGATATAAAAAGCTGTTATATCCGTAATTACATCACTTCTTAGAATCTGGAATGTGTTTGGAGTTGCGATGTAAAGAATCGGTGTTTGTTGATTTCTTATCCACTGAAAAAGAGAAGAACCAATTGCCGGGAGCCCATGGAGTACAATAAGATCCATCTGTTCTTCAATCTCCTGCGGATTTTCTCCCACGAATCGATTGTTTCCTAAATAGGTTGAACTGAACAGCTCATTTTGTTGATCCGTACCGATAATTCGTCGGATTGAGCCAACATCGGGATGAACGTCAAATGCAAGGGAGAGAATGTTGGTTTTGTCTTCGAGAACCTCAATCGTAAACGAGTAATTGTTATTTTGATCGGTGAACTCATCCTCTTTGACAGGAACACGGACCTCAAAATCAAAGAAACCGGTTTCCGTAAACTCTTGCTCAAATTCTACGGTTTGGCTGGTGGTCTGAACATTGAACGAGAGATTTTGGGTTTCCACCAGCTCGCCATCTCTTAACAATTGAACAGTCGTTTCTTCACCTTCAAATCCTTCCTGCTGGATTTCAGCCGTAAAAGTTTGGCTTGTTTGAGTGTAAACGGTTTGAATGTAATCCACATTGGTGATGGCAATATCCTGAACATCTGTCGTGTCGCCAACCGGAATGGTTACAAGTGGAATCGACAGGTTTTGAGCGGCAAAAATAGGATTTCGTCCGTTGGTAATAATCCCATCAGAAAAGATGACGGAAGCTCGGTACTCGGTTTCCCGCTCTCGGATATAATCAACTAAAGAATTTAGATTTGTTCGAAAGCCGTCGCCTGAAAGTTCTTCACCGCTGGCAACTTCATCATCAAACAAAAAATATTCATAGTTGAAATTGCTGTTTTCAGCATCTTGAAATTGTTCAAGGATTTCATTGAATGAGTCTAAGCCATTATAGTCTCCTCGTTCAACGGTCATGCTTTGGCTGTCATCCAGGAAAACGGCGATAGTGGGTTGTTCTGAGTCTGTATTCTCCCGTACAAAAAATGGATTAAGAAGCAGTACAAGCAGAATAAAAAGAGAGGCAGCACGAAGAGTTATCAAAGAATAACGCTTCAACACTTTAACCGAATGAAGGTTTTTATAACTCCACCAAGATAGAAAGAGGGACACGCAGGCAAGGAGCACGATGAGTAAAATCGGAAGAACCGGACTAAAACCCTGGATAAACGCGCAGTTCATAGAGCCCCGATTTTAAATGTTTTTCAACAGTTTATGTATGATATCTACTGTTGTGAGTCCTTCTGCTTCGGCGGCGTAATTGGTAACAATCCTGTGGCGCAATACGGGAATAGCAAGTGCTTCGATATCTTCCATCTCCACGTTGTACCGCCCTTCGGAGAGTGCGCGGGTTTTCGCTCCCAGTGCAAGATATTGAGAGGCTCGCGGCCCTGCACCCCAGCTCAGGTATTTATTTACAAAATCAGGACTGCGCTCTGTATTGGGACGAGTTTGTGTAACCAGTTTTACCGTTTTATCCAGAACATGATCGGGAAGAGGCACCTCGCGAACAAGATTTTGAATTTCAATAATCTGATCTTTTTCCAGAACGGATTCAATTTTTACATTCCGTGGCGCTGTAGTTTGATTAACAATCTGTTTCTCCTCATCAAACAGCGGATAGTCCAGCCAAATGTTGAACATGAACCGGTCAAGCTGAGCTTCCGGAAGGGGATACGTTCCTTCCTGTTCGATTGGGTTTTGGGTTGCCAATACAAAAAATGGCCGGTCGAGTTTAAAGGTCTGACCTGAAGCTGTGACGTTATATTCCTGCATTCCCTCAAGCAAGGCAGCCTGGGTTTTTGGGGGCGTCCGGTTGATCTCATCAGCCAGAACAATATTAGCAAAAATCGGTCCTTTGATAAATTTAAACTGCTTCTTTCCGGTCTCTTTGATGTCCTCAATGACCTCCGTTCCGGTGATATCGCCGGGCATCAAATCCGGCGTAAATTGAATTCTGTTGAAAGAAAGATTTAATGTTTTAGCCAGAGTTTGAATGAGCAATGTTTTTGCCAAACCGGGAACCCCAATCAACACACAATGACCTCGTGAAAATAGGGAGATCAAGAGTTGGTCAACCACATGCGTTTGACCAACAACCGTTTTAGCAATCTCATTTTTGATGCGTTGGAAGGATTCACTGAAAAATTGAGCCGCCTCTTCAGGTGCTTCAGGAATTGATTCTTGCATAAATTCTATATTTGCGCTTGTGTAGAGACGTTCTCTGGAATTGGGATTTTAAACTCAACATACACTTCTTCTCGAAGATCGTCGATCCACTGGCTCATGATGCGTGTCTGTTTCCGTTGAAGTGCATTCTGCCGGATGCGATCGTAATCATCATCAAGATTTGCGCGGTGTTGCGGCACTTGCTGGTCCAACCGGACAATTCGGAAAGCACGGTTCACATTCGGGTTATTTGGATTATAAGACTTCGGTTCAGAGATCTGTCCCTCTTCATCCAATAGTAAGACAATTCTATAAAGTGCGGGTTCCAACTGATCAAGCGGAATGAGACGAGCTCCGGTTTGTTGATCGTAAATTTTTCCGCCAAGTGGTGCGGTCTGTTCATCTTCCGAATGTCTTCGCGCCAACTCAGCAAATGTGGCTTGATCATTCAATACACTGTCTTTTAAAGCTTCCAGCTTATTGATCGCGGCATCTTCATCCAAACTCTCTTCGCCAACTTCAATCAAAATATGATTAGTTTCTATTTCATCACCAACTCGTCGATTTAAGCGAATCACATGAAAGCCAAATTGAGTTTCTACAACTTCTGAAATTTCACCCGGTTGCAATGCTGATGCTGCCGCAGAGTAGTTCGCTACGAGATCGTCAAGAGGCATCAACGGTAAAAGTCCACCGCGGGAGCCGGTGGGTCCGTCGCTATATTTTCGGGCCATCTCTTCAAAATTCTTTCCTCCTGTAGTTACGGAATCACGAAGTGCCAATGCTTCCTGGTAGGCGGCTTCACGGGCATCATCAAGAGCGGGAGGGATCGCCACAATTTGCGAGATCGCTACTTGCTCCGGGATGATAGGGATCTGATCATGAGGAATCTGGTTGAAAAATTCCTGAACTTCTGGACGCGTAATGCTGATCTCCTGGATCTTGGTTTGTTGAACCCGCTGCGCGGTAAGCTGATCCCTAAACTGATCTCTGAACTCAGCCCGGATCTCTACAAGACTTTGCCCGAACGCATTTTCGAGCGCTTGTTCGCTTCCGGCCTGACGCACCAGTTGCTGAATCCGCTGATCCATCATTCGGTTCACCTGTTCATCACTCACCACAACGGAGTCGATCTGTGCTTTTTGAAGTAACACGTAATTATCAACCATGCTTTGAAGGGCGCTGTACCATAAATCTTCAGAAAAGTTTACACTTTGGCCTTCAACCCGTGCCTGGCGCAGGTAATTTTGTACTTCACTGTCCACATCCGATTTCAGAATGATCCGGTCGTTAACAATCGCAACGATCCTGTCGGATACTTGTCCATTCTGAGCAAAGGCAGGAGTTAAATAGATGAGTAGTAATAGAAATGTTGTAAGTCCTTTCAAAAACGTATTCATTAAAAACGGTAATTATTGATTTCTAAATTTTTCAGAAAGTATAGTTTTGATATCGCTAACGTTCGCTAATTCAATTTCATTATTCGCTTCAGCCTGAAGATAAAGATTTCGTATGTAAGCATTTGTTATTCTTCGGGATTTTTCAAGTTTCAGCCATTCCTGTATTTGAGGGATCAGCCAATCCAAATCCGGGTACTCACCCTGCGACTTTACATCCGTCAATTGAACGAAATGATACTCGCCTTCATAGAAATGAATAGGGGAGCGTTCGGTAATTCCCATCACACTGAGATACTCATTTAAAGCCGGTATATCGGCTGCAGCCATCGATTCCGGCCAATACATCGCCGATTCCCGAAGCTGAGTTTCAGGATTCAAACTGTATCTCTGGACGATCTCTTCCCACGGAATTCCGTTCGCCAATTCTCTATTTGCGTTGTCAGCTTCAGTTCGCGTTGCCGTTGTGAGATGACGAAACTGTAAATAAGTCTCATCCAAAACGAAGCGATCTTTGTTCGCCTGGTAATAATTCTGTGCTTCCTCTCGGGTTACTTCAATCTCCTCCTTATTGATCTCGAGAATGTACTCTTTCAACTGGGCGTCCAACGCCTGATCGTAAAATCGATCCATTTTTTCCTTAAACTCTTCTGTTTCACTCACCCCTTCACGTTCGGCATGTTGCAATGAAACTTGCTTGCGAACCCACTGCTCGGCAAATCTCTGAATGGCCCCGGCCGAATCTTCTTCAAAGACAAACGGCGGAATCTCCTCCAGTGCTTCATCCAGCGAAAGCTCAATTCCATCTACAGAGGCAATGATTTCGTTTCCGGAAGCCCGTTGCCTGTCAGCGCAACCGGCAAGAAGAAATATCCCTGGGATCAAAACCGATAAGAGAGTTCGGAGTTTCATTCGTTAAGATTTTCCGGATACAGTTTCAGGTTATATCGTTTTTTAAGCTGATTGATATAATTCTCTTCGCGAATGGGTTGGTAATCAGAAAATACTTGGTTAAACGCCTCATCAAAAGAGAGAATTCTTTCCTTATCCAATTCATTCAAAATATAGACAAATACCTTTTCATTAACGGAAACAGGCTCAGAAAATTCCCCAACCTCCAGAGCTTCTAAAACAGGATATGCTGGATTTTGAGGATGATTTGTTGAATCAGTTGAAATCACAACTTCACTATGTTGTTCGGATATCTCCCCGCTTGATTCTCCGCTAACCATTTTTTGATGGACAACATCCATGAGACTATCGGATGCTGCCGATATCGCCATGTAGTGAAACATTTTTTCTTTTTTATATTCTGTTTGATTTGATTCGTAATACGCTTGAAGGTTAGATCTGTCCGCAGCCTCGGGATTCCAGATATTTTCCTCATTGACTTTAAAGACAATCAATCCATCCAAAAAGTGATCGACTTGCTCCGCAAATTCCGGAAAACGGTTTCGGGTATAGTCCACATAATTTTGTTTGATGATGTAATCTCGATATGATTCGATCAGGTTTCCGGATCCCAAAATATCATCTGCGAAAGCAATATTATCCACCCAATCCTGAAAATCAGATGTTGTGTAGGTTTGATGGTTGAATTGAATCAGATCCAATTTCGATTGCAGCTCTGAGCCCGAGGATTTGCTTTCTCGGTAATTCATTAAATTATTGTGATAAATTTTTAGATCACTTTCTTTAGCAATTCGATCATCAACATCTTCCCGCTCCGGGTTGAGTCGTCCCAGTTCCTCCATTCGATTTCTGATAAATTCTTCCCGCTGATCCGCATTTTTAAATGATCGAACTGAATCTACC
>CAYRDO010000208.1:0-6925 GCA_964422985.1 uncultured Rhodohalobacter sp.
GATGATCGGTCCCCTCTACAACATGGGCAAGCTGAAACACCATCCCGATAATTACGCCGGCTGTAAACTGCATGGTGAGAAAACCAATTAAAAGATGAACCCAGCTAATATCAAGCAATAGCATGGGCAGAACCAGTATATAGGTATAGTAGATTCCCTTGGTTACAAACAGGATGATCCATTCGCTGACGGGATGACTTTTATTGTCATACGGACCGATATTCGTCTTCAGAAACGTCTTGTAGTCTTTGATGAAAACCCAGGTTACCATCGCCAGGCTATAGGCAAAAAAAGCAAGGATATGCTGAAAACGATGGATCATCTTATGCTCTGAGTGAGGGGAAAGACGGATGAAGCCCGCTATTTCCAGGTCCTCATCGTGGCCGTGGATGTTGGTGTAGGTGTGGTGAATAATGTTATGGGTGATTTTCCAGATATAGCCGTTGGCTCCGAGCAAATTGAATGTATATCCCAGGAAGTTATTTACATGTTTGTTTGATGAATAGGCACCGTGAAGAGCATCGTGGGAAACTGAAAAACCGATACCGGCCGTTCCTATCCCCATCAAAAATGTTAAAACCCACATGGTTCCCAGAGAAAACTGGCCCGAGATGATTAGTGCATAGGAGCCAAGATACACACTCAGCATCACCACGGTTTTTAAAACCATCTGAACATTGGCGTGTTTGGAAAGTTCGTTTTCCTCAAAATACTGGTCAACCCGCTGCTTCACGGTTTTACTGAATTCTCTGCTTGTGCTGTTGTTAAAGGTGACATTTTTCATGGTAAATAGTTTGTCTGTTTACTGCATATACAGAGTAAAAATATGGGAATGTCATGGGGTACACATTGCAGAGATATCTCAGAAGGTTACATATATACCACATTTTGATGGTTAATTCGTGTTTGTCGGCTATTGAGTTGTTATCTAACTGAATGAGAAAGGCCGTGGATGAAAAGCATCAATTAAATACCTGTAATGTGTGTAACGATGAAATAGTTGAGTATAACAGATATAGTACATCATATTTGTAAACTTGTGGTAACGGAAAAGAGTAACTCAACAAAAATTAAGATTTTGATTGTTGTAGGTACTCAGTAATCAACTTATACAGAATTATGGATTCGTCTGAGAATAAAAAAACTAAAGAAATAGAGATGGAGTTTGAAAAATCAAAAGCTCATATCATTGTTGAGATCATTGAATATGTCGATGATTCGGTTGTGATCAAAACGATCATAAAAAAATCAACCGGAAACATCACTGCAGTTTCGATTGACAGCGGTGAAAAACTGGAAGAAAAAACATCTCCCTTCGATACCTTTATTCAAATTATTGACGGGAAGGCAGAAATTATTATCGAGGATAATTCAACACTCCTGGAAACCGGGAGTTCAATTATTATACCGGCCCATGCACGAAATTCAATAAAAGCCAATGATAGGTTTAAAATGATATCAACAGTTATAAAAAGCGGGTATGAGGATGTGAGTTGACGCATTCAGGCCCAGAAAGAAAACAGATCCATCGACAAAAAATAAGGAGAAACCCTCCTGTATCTGTGATTTCTGTAAAAGTTTTTAAGAATGGTGTAAGAGGTAAATGATATAAATGCCTATTTTTTTAAACAACAAAGATAACAACGTACTACAGAAAGAGAGAAGAGGGAAGGAAGAGAGAAGAGGGAAGGCAAGAATGTTAGTCTTGTTGTCTTTCCTCTTATTTTATAAAGTACATATTTAAATTAACGTATTATGTGCAGCAGATATTATAAACTACTTTTATGAGTAAAAAAGGCTTAATTATTGAAAAAAAAATGGAAGTTGTGAGTAAAAAGCTCTATGTAAAATATATGGTGAGCTTGCGATGCAAATTGATTGTGAAGGATGAGTTAAAAAATCTCAATATAAAATATTCCATTTCAGTTCACGGGGCCATCATTTTTCATGAAGCCATTACTGAATATCGGATAAACGAACTGAATCAGAATCTGCAGAAATCCGGGCTGGTATTATTGGATGAACATAACAGTATGCTGATTGATAAAATCATAAATACTATTATCGAAGTGATTCACTATTCCGAAGAATTACCAAAGGTGAATTTCGTGGATGTTATCAGTGATAAGTTTGGATCTGATAATGAATCTATTTTAAAAATATTTTCGGATGTAAAAGGAATGTCGGTTATGCAATTTATTATCCTTCAGAAGGTTGAACGGATTAAAGAGTTGTTACTTTATGAGGATTTGACACTTCAGGAGATCGCCGAAATACTTTATTACAAGAATGAAGATCTTCTGATTGCCCAATTCAAAAAATATACAGGCCTCACACCTGACTATTTTAGAGAGTTAAAGAAAGAGCGCATTAATCTTTCTGAAAGAATGCATCCCAATAAGTACGCCGGGTAAAACAACCATAGGTTATACAGATGCTGTCTTCGTTTTTTAACAGTGATGTATGTAATCATTTGCAAGCTGGATGTAAGGCTTATTGCCAGTGTTATGGTCATATTGCTTTGTGATAATAACTTCACAACTGTCCCGCAAGTTGCGGGAAATTAAGTACACGATTATGACACAATTAAACCGACCAGGTAATTATATAGCAATACTGTTCCTGGTAACAGTAATGACCACCGCTTCATGTTCAACCACCGGAATGCAACGATCTGAAGAAGTACAATCAACCATGCAAACCGTAGATAACGACATCAAGGAAACCATTGTACAACTTGACGCTATTGGAGCATCGCTGGATGAATTGACCAAACCCGGTCAGGCGGATGTGAAGAGAGCTTTCGAACTCTATTCTAAGAATGTTTCAAAAATTAAGGATATGGAGAAAGATTTTGAAAAACATGCTGATGAAATGAAAGAAAGTGGAAAAGACTATTTCTCGGAGTGGGATAAAAAAGACCAAAAATACGACAATACTGAGATTCAGAAACGAAGTGATGAACGCCGAGCTGCACTGGGCAATATCTATGATAAAATTGCAAAAAATAGTGTAGGTGTTAAAGAAGCTTTCAAAACGTACGTCTCTGATGTAAATCAAATCGAGACCTATATGTCGAATGACTTGACCAC
Source organism: uncultured Rhodohalobacter sp. (assembly GCA_964422985.1). Lineage (GTDB taxonomy): Bacteria > Bacteroidota > Rhodothermia > Balneolales > Balneolaceae > Rhodohalobacter. The sequence goes on from CAYRDO010000208.1 coordinate 3,093, forward strand.
CAAAGGAATTACTTCTATCGCTTCGCTATCTGACCAAACAGTCAGGAATGGTAACTATCTTAAAAATGAGCTGGTAAACCTGCAATCTGCGATTGAAGATGCCAGATCTGAAATGACTCAAAGTGGTATTTCTATGAATGAATAAAAAGTAAGAAGGTTAGTGTTAGTCTCATCGAGAGTTGATACAGACACTTTTCGATAACTTGTAACCCGGAATCAAAAAACCAGGTTATGACACATCGGGAAGTGTCTTTTTTTTATCATCTTATAGCTTCCAATTATTCAGGAGTAGGAAAAAACTTCGGCACCGGTCTCGATTCAGCTTCCGCCTCGGTTTCGGCAATTCCATTTTCTCTGATATCGTTGATCAGCCATTCCATCTCTTTGATCTCTTTACGCTGTGCGTCCATAATTTGCATTGCCAGTTTCTGAACTCTAACATCTTCAATGCCGGCACGCTCGCTGGTTAGAATAGCGATGGAGTGATGCGGAATCATCCCCTCCATATAGTCTGTGTCCGTAACCGTAATCTGGCTGCGGACTAACCAAATCCCGCAAATAATTAAAAGTGCTCCGCCAATAAAGATTCCTGCATTTGCTGCCCGGTTTTTATACATATGTAGCATAAATGCCAGCATGATGATCATCATAGACCCTGCCATGATTATCGTCATAAAAAGCCGTGTCTCGCTAAACCATGCATGATCCAGAATTTGATAGGAATGAGAATACATGAACATGAACAAGGCAACCATTGCCGCAGCGATCATTGCTAAAAATCTTGAATAACTTGAGCCGTTATTTTTTTCCATTTTCTTGAATCTTTTGGGTGAATATTTGATGAGAATTCTCTTGTATCTATTTGTATTGATGAAAGACACTTCTGTTCCCACCATCAACTTAGCTCAACGATCCGGTGGGTATACTCAGTATTTTTAGGAGTTACTGGGCAGGAGCAGTTTGCCTATTGCGGTTTCAGCAGGTCTTCGCCTTCTTCCGGCGCCCGTGATTTTCGTGCCTGTTCCCGTATTACATCATCACTGTTTTTTAACTCTCCCTCTGCGTCGGTAACGATTTTCGATTCCTCGGCAGGTTTAGAATCCGCGGACTTTTTAGGACCGGGTTTTTGTGGATGCGGGATAGCCCGGTCCATCATTGTTACGGGAACTCCTTGCGGGAACACAATTTCCCTGGCTTCATCAGGCATAGAGATATTCTCAGCCTCGTACGCTGCTTTAACCAATCGAAGTACTGAAGATTTTACCTTGTACAAATTGTGTTTACTGCCATCTACCCAATAGTAAAACTGCAGGTTAACGGTTGAAGCGGCAAGTTTGTCAACCAGAATCCAGGGTTCCGGGTCTTTAAGCACGGCAGGGTGTTTCTCTAATATTCGGGCTCCAATTTCCTGGGCTGATGTGATACTGTCATCATACCCGATTCCGATAATAAAGGTCGTTCTTTGATTCGGATTACTTGAATAGTTGAGGATATTGCCTTTGTAGACTGTAGAGTTCGGAATTTGCAGGTGGTTTCCATCCAGGTCCATCAGCAGTGTTGCGCGAATGGTAAGGCTCTGGATGAATCCCCTGTTTCCATTAATCTCCACGAGGTCTCCGGCACGAAAAGGATTTTGAACGCTCAGAAAAATACTGGCCAGGAAATTTTCAGTGATATCCCGGAAAGCAATACCCAAAACAATTCCCAGCAAACCTGTTCCGCCTAATACAGTGAGGGCTACACCGGTTAGATTTGCAATCTGGAAGACTACGTACAGGCCAAAAAGAAACACAATGACAGCAACACCTCTGGCGGTTATATCCTGTAGCAGAATGTTCATTTCGCGCTTGCGCAATGAAGCCCGTGCGGCTTTGGCGGCCAACAGAGAGACTCCCCAGAAAAGCAGTAAAACAATCAAGCCGAAAATTAAAAAAGGAGTGGCACGCATAATGCTTCGCCACAACTCCTGCATCCCGGTAAAAGCAGGTTCATAGTTCCAGATATCCGGTTCTGCCACTTCTATTTGATTGACAACCGCTGTAACGTCTTGTGTATTCCGGGCGAGTTCTCCGGCCCATCTCTTATAGTCGATACTTTCTGTTGAGCCCGTGAGGAACACAACGCCTTCATTCACTTCAACATTAGCCTCCGTAAACCAGCCGGTTGCCTGTAAAATGCCCGACAGCCTGTTCTCTATATCAGGATCCTCGGTTTCCGGCTGAACATTGATCTGTTCGGGAACGGCGGTTTCGGCGGCTTCTTCACTTGATTCCGTCTGTATTTCATTTTGTGCCACAACGAAATCAGGCACCGATATCACAATGACAAAAGCAAATATTGCATAAATGATTCGATGACACATACCGGCATTATAAAGTGAAAGTTAATTGGCAAACAAACGAATTGAAATCACCGTTTTTGCTGCCTGCAAAACGCATAATACGTGCAGTAAAACTTTATTGCAATTCGGCCGGGATAGCTACCGTTTAACTGAGTTTAATTATGAACGGCATACACGCTGACGTTTCCTTCCTCATCAAAAAGAACGGTTTGATATTCTTCGTCGGAAGGCATATCCATTCCGGGTGAGTTGACCGGCATTCCGGGAACTGCGAGGCCGATAGCGTCGGGGCGTTCTTCCAGCAGTCTTACAATATCTTCGACCGGCACATGACCTTCAATCACATATCCATCAACAACGGCTGTGTGGCAAGAGCTTAACTGATCGGAAACACCGTGATCTCTTTTGATGCCGTAAACATTCATTGTTTCTTCGGTAGTTACTTCCACACCATGATCTTCCAAATATTCGGCCCATTTTACACAGCATCCGCAGGTGGGACTGTGATACATGGTGAGTGAGATGCCTTCGGCGTTCACGGTTTCTGTTTCTGTAAAAGGAAGCGCAAATGATTCGCCCTGGAACATATAGATCCAGAAAATAGAACTGGCTATGATAAACGCTGCAACCAGGGAGTAAAAAACTTTATTGCTCATAATAGTTTGATAAAAAAGATGTTAGTAATGATTAAATCATTTTGTCATTCCCCACTTGGGGGAAAACACCCAAATTTTCCCCCTTCCCCCGAGGGATCCCTTGGGAGAAGGGGGGAGTCAGGGGGATGACCAATCAATGATCGAGTTTGGGCTTATAAATTCAATTTGGGAACCATGTTATCGTATCAATTTCAAACAGATCGGGAATGTGAACATTCCAATTAAGTTTATCACTAATTTTGACTCTTAGCATATCCAATGCTTGCGGTTCACCGTGGACAAGATACACTTTTTCGGGCGCTTTTTTGATCTCAGAAATCCACTCCAATAGTTCTTGCTGATCGGCATGGCCGGAGAGCCCTTCGAGGTATTCTATACGTGCTTTAACCGGAAAATATTTTCCATAAAATTTAATCTCTTTCAATCCCTCCAGTAGTTGTCTGCCGCGTGTACCCTCCGCCTGGTATCCGGCAAGCATTACGGTTGTTTCGGGGCGGTCGATGTACTGCTCAAGATACGTAAGTACACGGCCGCCGGTAACCATTCCGCTTCCCGCAATTATTACTTTCGATTGTGGATCGTCGATAATTTCCCAGGTTTCTTTAAACGATTGCGTTACCCTAACCTGGCTGCACATTTCGGAACACTGTTTCGAATTTAGTTTATGCCAATCCATATGTTTTTGAAACAGTTCCAGAACATTGGCGCCCATCGGACTGTCGAGAATGATGGGAATGGAGCCGGGAATTTTATCCTGAGCCCGAAGCTGCCACAACAGATACAAAAGCAGTTGGGCACGTTCAACGGCAAAACTCGGGATAATAACCGTGCCTTTT
>CAYRDO010000209.1:0-6878 GCA_964422985.1 uncultured Rhodohalobacter sp.
AGTGATATTAATGAGTTTCAAAAAATCATTGTGAGGAGAAATTGAATGACGACGCGGCAATCTAAAACCTGAGGACGAAGACTGAAGATTGCCACACTTCATTCACTGTGTTTATTTCCTTCGCAATAACAATTTAAAAAGTTGAGTGAACCATTAGCTAACTGATCACTGATATGCTGTATCTTAACATGGCTTGGCGAAATATCTGGAGGAATAAACGTCGTACGATTATTACGATGCTTTCCATTATTGTGGCTGTGTTTTTGGCTTCGATCATGCGCTCAATGCAGGAGGGTCAGTATGCCGACATGATCGAAAATACGGTGGGTACATTCACGGGTTATATTCAGGTTCACGCCAATGGCTACTGGGATGATAAAACACTCGATAATACGTTTGTAGCCGCGGATTCTCTTTATCAAAAAATTGAACAACAGGAGTCAGTTCAACATGTGATTCCGCGATTGGATTCTTTTGCTCTTGCTGCCGGACAAAATCAGAGCCGCCCGGCGATGATTATGGGTATCGATGTGCAAGCCGAACAATTCCTGAGTGATCCAGAACAGCGACTTCAATCCGGTTCCTATTTTGAACGTAATGATGAACGATCGGTTTTGCTGGGCAGAGAACTTATGCAGCGACTCGATGTTCAGCTTGGTGACAGCCTCGTACTAATCGGCCAGGGATTCCGCGGACAAAGCGCCACAGGTCTGTACAGAATCAGGGGAACGGTGGGTTATCCAAATCCTGAGCTCAACCGAAGTTTGGTGATGTTACCTCTGGAGACAGCCCAGTATTTTTTGGCAGCGGATAATCGGTTAACAGCACTCTCCATTATTTTGGAGGATACCGATCAGATTGACCCTACAACCGAAGCACTTCAGTATAGTTTTTCGGATCAGTTTGAAGTGATGGGCTGGCGTGAGATGATGCCCGAACTGGTACAAACGATCCAGGCCGATCGCGGCAGTGGCCTTATTATGATCACAATTCTATATATCGTCGTTGGGTTCGGAATTTTGGGAACTGTTTTGATGATGATTACCGAACGAACCTATGAATTTGGAGTGATGATTTCTGTAGGAACGCCGCGGTTTGTCATCGCCCTGATGCTTGCTATAGAAATTTTACTTATGGCTTTGGTAGGAACAGGCATTGGCATCCTTGTCTCAATCCCGATTGCGTGGTATTTCAATATCAACCCTATTCAATTTTCGGGGGATATTGCGGAGGTATATCAATCTTACGGCATGGAAGCGGTGATGCAATTTTCAACAGATCCCGCGGTGTTTTACTCACAGGCCGTTACGATTTTTATCATCACATTGATTTTTAGTGCGATTCCATTGATTAAAGCCAGCAGGCTCAACCCTGTAGAAGCAATGCGAGGATGATATGATCACAAACATCATAAAACTCGGGTGGAAAAATGTGTGGAGGAATCCGGCAAGAAGCGGTGTGGTAATTGTTGCTGTTTTGCTGGGAACGTGGGCCGGAATTTTCTGCGCGGGATTTTTTAATGGCTTGATACAGGATTATCTGCATAACCAGATTGAGCTCTCCATTGGTCACTTACAGATTGAACATCCACAATTTGGCGATCTGAACAATCCGAAATATTCGATTGCCAATTCAGATGAAATCATCCAATCACTTCAAACCAAACCGTATGTTGATGAGATTTCTGCAAAAAGTGTGGCAACCGGTTTGGCCCAAAGCCCACACAGCAGTTTTGGCGTGACGATAAACGGGATTGATGTCGAGCGAGATACATCGCTTACAGTTGAGCAGTATATCACCGAGGGAGTTATGATTGATACCATTGCCAGAAATCCAATTCTGATTGGTATCGAACTGGCGGAACGCCTTGATCTGGAGTTAAAATCCAGAATGGTTCTCAGTTTCCAGGATGTTTCCGGAGAGATCACCGGTGGTGCGTTTCGTGTGGCTGGAATTTTCGACAGTTTTCTGGATCAGTATGATGAAGGAACCGTATTCGTGCTGCAGGATGACTTGAATCGTCTTCTCGGTCAGTCAGGTTTAGTTCACAACATCCGGATTGATACCGACGATCTTTCCACAGCCGAGATTCATGCAACTCAAATCAAACAAGCTTTCCCGGATGTAGAAGTGAAAACGTGGCGAGATATCGCGCCTGAACTTCGATACACGTTTGACATGATGGACCTTACACTCTACATCGTGATGATCATCATAATTATTGGGCTGGTCTTCAGCATTATCAACACCATGTTGATGGCCGTTCTGGAACGAACCCGTGAACTCGGAATGCTGCGGGCAATCGGCATGAATAAATCGCGAACCTTCAGCATGGTGATGATTGAAACCGTCTTCCTGACAATGGTAGGCGCGCCCGGCGGAGTTTTGTTGGGCTGGATCTGTATCATCTATTTCGGAAATGTAGGAATTGATTTGAGTGTTTTTGCCCAGGGGCTCAGTCAATATGGAATGGGCACGATTGTGTTTCCGTCGTTGACCTGGCCATACTATGTAAACATTATGCTGATGATTGCGGCAGCATCACTTTTATCAGCTTTATATCCCGCCTGGCGAACCTTGAAACTAAAACCCGTCGAGGCGATTCGGAAGTTTAATTAACGCGATACAGGTTGCGTGTTCCGGGTTTCGTGAAATGCGTAACCCATCAAAAAAAGAAAAATTATGGAAGACTCTTTAAAGCATTTGAAATATGAATTTGACATCTGCACCAAAAAACCAGCAACCCGAAACTTGTAACCCGTAACCCGAATATAATGTCAGTCATAACAACAACCGGATTAACCAAAGTTTATAACTCGGACCAGGTTCCTGTTCATGCGCTTCGGGGGGTCGATCTTACCATTGAGAAGGGTGAATTTACATCGATTGTTGGGCCTTCCGGATCGGGAAAAACCACACTGCTCAACATCATTGGCGGGTTGGATGAACCAACCGAGGGAAAAGCACTCATTCAGAATACAGATTTGAGCACTCTCTCGGAAAGCAAGTTGATCAAGTTTCGGCTGCATCATATCGGGTTTGTATTCCAGGCCTATCACTTGATTCCGGTTTTGACGGCTCTCGAAAACGTATCATTTATCATGCAGATGCAGGGGCGCCCATCAAAAGAATGCCGGGAAAAAAGTGTTGAACTTCTGAAAGAGGTTGGGCTGGAAGATAAAATCAACAAAAGGCCTTCTGAACTTTCCGGAGGACAGCAACAGCGTGTAGCTGTGGCGAGAGCGTTAGCCTCAAAACCGGCATTTGTGTTGGCCGATGAACCGACCGCCAACCTCGATTCAGTATCCACAGCAGAATTGTTAGATATGATGCTGGAATTGAATGAGCGCGAAGAGATGACATTCGTTTTTTCCACCCACGATCAGCGGGTAATTGATCGAGCCAGAAGAGTGGTAACCTTGGTGGATGGCAAAATAGATACCGATGAAAAGAGATGATTCATACTCAAATGAGTAAGAATATCGCAAGAAGTACTCAGCAACCCGGAAGAGTCCGGCAGGCCTTCAAAAGTTGCGTCTTCCTGATATTGTGGTTTATTATCGTTCAAGCTCCATTTAACGTATATGCACAAGAGAGTGATTTTCTGGATGTTGGCGGATATTTAAAAGAACTGGGCCAGCTTTCCGTAAATAACGGACTTTCCACCTATCGCTATGATAATATTTTGCATCACAGGCTGGAAACGGAATGGTCGTTCACTGATAATTTTGAGCTGAATGCGGATATTCGAACACGTCTTTTGAATGGGTTTACGGTAAGAAATACTCCGCGACTGAGTACGCTCTATGAAAATGACCCTAATCTCATGGACCTTTCTTGGGTCTGGATTGATTCAGATAACGCACTGATTCATTCACAGATTGATCGTTTGCATATCAGTTATTTTAACGGACCGCTGGAAATCTACGCGGGCCGCCATAGAATTAACTGGGGTAAAACGTATGTTTGGAACCCAAATGATCTGTTCAACAACTATGCATTCCTGGATTTTGATTACGAAGAACGCCCGGGAGTAGATGCCGTTTCGATGGTCTATAATCTTGATTTTGCATCGAGCATTGAAACGGCCGTAAAACTCGCAGATTCATTTGAAGAGATGGTCATTGCCGGAATGTATCGCGGTAATTGGAAGCAATACGATTACCAGGTTCTTGGCGGTCACTACCTGGATAATATTATTCTTGGAATCGGTTGGGCGGGATATATCAAAGAAGCGGGGTTTAAAGGCGAAATTTCTTACTTCCATCCTGAGAAAGATTTTTTCAATCAAACAGGAAATATTACATCCACACTTGGGTTTGATTATATGTTCTCAAACTCGGTTTATGCCCAGGCCGAATTTCTATACAATGGCGGGAACTTGAACCGCGGAAGTCCGGTATCTGAACTCCTGCAACCGCCGAGTGCTAATAACCTGTTCATCACAAAAACCGGTTACTACCTGAATGCATCGTATCCTTTAACTCCGCTGACAAACATCAGTGGCGGGGTTTTAGGCAGCTTTAATCGTAAATTTGTGATTTTGATTCCCCAGGTATCTCATTCACTCTCCAACAACATCGATTTTATGGTGCTGGCACAATTGCTGAAAGGTTCGTTTCTGTCTGATTATATTGAAACGCCAAACGTGCTCTATTTCCGGTTAAAGTGGAGTTATTGAACAAGTGATTTTGTCTGCCGATTGCTTCAGAAAGTGTTGTGAATGTGAAAAGTGTTCAGACAAACTATTTTTCACCTTTATTCTCTGCCGGCACATTCTTCACATTTAAATCCACTCCGTCGTAGAATCCTAACTGCTTATCCTTCAAAAGTTTGGTCCAGAATGCAATTTGTCCGGTGTGATAGGAATAATGCTCCACCACGTGGATGATATTTGCAACGCCTGAATAATTGAATCCCTGGACACTTCGCATTTTTAGTAACGCATTCTCATTCATTTTTCTGATAGTTTCTACAGCCTGATCAACCGTTGAGCTCAACTTTTCAAACAGCTCATCTTTCGTGAATCCTCCTCTTGCACTAAACTCCTTATCACGTTCGCGTCGGTCAGGCTTTCCACCGAGAGATGAGATTGTGTACTGCGTGATGTTGCCGCAAAGATGAAGAATCAAATTGCCCACACTGTTCGAAGATTCATTCGGTCGTTTCCAAACCTCCTCTTCAGTTAGTTTATCAAGACATTTCTTTATTCTCGGTGTATTCTCATTCAACCTGAAAACAGCTTGTTCGATAAGTTCTGAGGTGAGGGGTGAATCTGTCATGCTTTAAAACAGGATTAGATTTCAAATAAAAAGAGTCATTGGATGAGTGGTTTTGCCTGAATAAAAAAGTGAGCCGGGTTTACTCATCCGATGACTTAAAGTTAATCAATCTTCAAGCTTTGATTTTACAGTTTCTTTTACAAATTCCAGTTGGTTTTTCGGTTTACGTCCCAAAAGATTTTTCATGTCATTTGTAGTGAGTTCAGTGCCGCCATTTTCAAAAAGTGTAGCCGTCACACCCGTCATCATGATCTGATCTTCAGGTACGCCCGCTTCTTTCATTTGATCGACAAAATCATTCACAGAAATATCCTGGTAAGAAATTTCTTTACCGGCGGCTTCACTCATAGCTTCTGCAAATTCATCAAAAGTGAAAGCCTCGGTGGATGCAAAATCGAGCACCTGATCTTTATGGTTTTCATGTTCTGCGAGAGCAGTTGCCAAGGCTTCAGCCATCTCCGATCGAAGAGCGAAATTCTGTTTGTGTCCGCCTCCGGGAAATACCCATTTGCCGGTTTCAAGTGCATCACCCCAAAACATCGGGAAAAATTCGAGATAGATGGTATCTCGGCAGAATGTGTAAGGAATCGCAGATTCTTTGATAAGATTTTCCGTTTCTTCGTGATCGAACGTCAGCGGACTCAATCGCTCTTCCGCTTTCACCACACTGGTGTAAAAGATATGCTCAATTCCCTTTTTCTTCGCCGTTTCAACAACGTTTTTGTGTTGATCCATCCGATCTTCCAGCGTGCCGGATGAGATAAAAGCCAGCACATCCACGCCATCAAAAGCTTCTTCGAGGGAATCGGTATCAAAATAATCGCCAATTCGGATCTCAACTCCTTTCTCCTTCAGGACCTCTCCCTTCTTTTCACTCCGTACCAATCCGGCAATTTCTGCCTCCGGTTTCTTTTTGAGTAAGTGATCGATCGTCATCGATCCTAAATGTCCATTTGCGCCTGTTACTAAAATCATAGAGCTAAAATTGTTTAATGTTTAACGGTTCACTTTTTAATATCAACAATCACGAACAAACTTTCGATCAGAATTCGGACTTTTAGAATTGACGAATTGATTTATTTTGAATGGAACCCAATTCAAACATTGAGAGCTGCATGAAGAAATCGATACCTATACTTTTATGTCTGATTTTTGTCATAGCATCACCATTATTTGGCCAAATATTATCAGAAAAACCGAACATTCTCGTAAAGAAAACCAATGATTTTAAGCTGACGGGTGATGGAGCGTCGGAGGCCTGGAATCAAACAGAATGGATTGAGTTGCCCCAACGATTGAATCTTGAGAAAGCATCAGGATATTCGACAAAATTGAAAGTTCTTTACTCAGAAAAGGGATTCTACGCTCTTTTTAAAAGTCGGGACAGCCTGGTAACTACACCGTTTGATTCTGATTTTGAAGAGCTTTGGCGGGGTGATGTGGTAGAAGTTTTCCTCTGGACCGATACCTCTAAACCAAATTATTTTGAGTATGAACTCACTCCGTTGGATTATGAGTTGGCGCTAATTGTATCAAATATTGAGGGCGATTTGCTGTCCTGGATTCCATTTGGAGATACATACGAAAATGAAAGTG
>CAYRDO010000210.1:0-6868 GCA_964422985.1 uncultured Rhodohalobacter sp.
CCCAAGCCTGAATGCATTTTTGATGGCTTTTCAAAGCGAACTCGTCCGGATCTTCACGACTCACCCCATAATTCTCAGCAACATTCTCGGCCGTCAATCCCATGCTGATATAAACCTCAGGTCGGTCTTCAACCAAGTCCGGATTTGGTTGAAACGATAAGCCCCCCATCGGCACCAAACTCATCGATTCTACCCCACCGGCAATGATGATATCCGCTCCGCCTGCCATGATCCGTTCGGCAGCCATCGCAATGGTTTGGAGTCCGGATGAACAAAATCTATTGACCGTCATTCCCGGGACCGAGTCAGGAAGTCCACCGAGAATGGCACACTGACGCGCGATATTCAAACCCTGCGCCGCTTCGGGAAAGGCACAGCCCACTATCACATCATCAATCATTCCTGGTTCAACGCTTTCTGAGTTTTTCATCAAATCTTTAATGACTTCGCCCATCAGAGTATCGGGACGAGTAAACCGGAGTGAGCCTTTGTTCGCTTTCCCGCAAGCGGTTCGTTTTGCGGCTACAATTACAGGCTGGAGTCGTGAGTCTTGAGTCATAAATAGAGTTCGGTTTTTAGTTATTGTTTCGTGAGTTCTGAGTTGCTGAGTTTGTGGTATTATTTTATGCGAGAGTTATTAACTCAAAAACTCTTAAACTCACAACTAATTCCTCAAAGGTTTTCCCGTCTTCAGCATGTGTTCCATTCGCTTGTGAGTTCGCTCATCTTGGAAACATTCCAAAATTGCATCTCTTTCAAGTTTTAAGATAGCTGACTCAGGGACTTCCTGCGGCTCGCTGATATCTCCACCGGTTAATACAGTAGCTACTTTCCGCGTAAGCACTTTATCGTAATCACTGGCATAATTCCCTTCATTCATGATATACAACATGATATTCAGTGCACTGAAACCCGTTTTTCCAATCAATTTGATTTTCGGTTCAGCTGGCGGACGATATCCCTGATCTGCCAATACTTTTGCATGATCTTTCGCTGTTTTCAGGAGTAAATCCCGATTCATCACAATCACATCCGATGATCTGAGATATCCCAGCTCTTTTGCTTTTTGTGCGCTATCGGATACTTTTGCCAAGCCGATGGTTTTAAACGCATGCTTCAAATAAGGTAACGGATCAGCATCTTCAGATTCCTGGACTTTTTCCATGGCTCGCAGCAACAATTCCTTCGTGCCACCTCCGGCCGGAATTAGCCCAACTCCCAATTCAACAAGCCCCGCATAGAGTTCGTGATGAGCCACTACTTTGTCAGAGTGCATCATAAATTCAACCCCACCGCCAAAGGTTCGACCTGAAACCGCCGCTACCACCGGAAATGGTTGATATCGGAGTCCAACAGCCACTCGTTGAAAATTCTCCACGGCTTCTTTCACTCGTGAGAAGTCTCCCTCTTTCAATGCATGACCGGCTTCGGCTAAGTTCGCACCGTAACTGAAGTTCTCATTGTCATGACCAATGACCAACCCGTCAAATTTCTCTTTGACAATTTCACATGCTTCTTCAACTGATTTGACTAAGTCAAATCCAAGTGTTTGCTGCTTGGTTCGGAATTCGAATAGTGCTATTCCATCCCCCATATCATACAATCCGGCACTTTTGTTTCCCCATACCTCTTTATTCTGATTTTTGAGGATTGAAACTGTAATGGCCTCGTTTGCAGGCGGTGGAATGGATTCAGCTTGCCCAGTAACAAGATTATAAACAGTTCCATCTGCATAAAAGGAATCTCGGCCGCTGTCTAACATCTTTTGTACGGACTCGGGGACTTCTCGTCCTTGAGAAATCATTTTTTTTACCGATTCCCGAACGCCAATCGCATCCCATCGTTGAAACGGACCGAGTTCCCAATTGAATCCCCATTGCATGGCACGATCGATCGCTTCCACAGAATCCGTAATTTCAGGAATTCGGTTCGCTGAATAGAGTAGCAAATCGCAATGAATCTCCCAGAGGAACTTTCCAACTTCATCCTCCTGATTGACTAAATATTTGAGCCGCTCTTCTGATGTTTTAAACTTCTTTTTCGCTTCTTTTACTGATTCAAAGCTAATTTCTTCTTGAGGTTCATATTCTAAACTATCAGGATTAATGACATGGTACTCTTTTCCGTCATCGGTTTGAACCTTTTTGTAGAATCCATGCCCCGCTTTATTTCCATGAGCGCCTTCATCTACCATTTTTTTAAATACATCAGGTAACTCAAAAATTTCTCGTCGCTCATCATCAGGAATGGCTGGCAGCAAGTTTTCAGCCACATGATTCAGTACATCCAACCCGGCCATATCGGCGGTTCGAAAAGTAGCTGCTTTGGAATATCCGGTGAGCGTTCCGGTCAGCTCGTCAATCTCTTCAATTCGGAATTTGCCATCAAAAAACCATGGCATGATGGATGCCATGGAAAACACACCAATGCGGTTTGCTATAAAATTTGGTGTGTCTTTGCATTGAACAATGCCCTTACCAAGAATTTTCTCACAAAAACCGGTCATGTATTCAACAACTTCACTAGAGGTATCCTCCGTTGGAATAATCTCCAAAAGCTTCATGTACCGAGGGGGATTAAAGAAATGCGTTCCCAAGAAATGACTCCGGAATTCTTCTGAACAATCTTCCCCAATTTCTGAAATCGGCAATCCCGAAGTGTTGGAACTAACAATCGTCTCCGGTTTTCGAACCTTTTCAATCCTGGACATCATCTCTTTTTTGATATCCATTCGCTCCACAATCACTTCACAAACCCAATCCGCATCTGAAATCCATTCCAGATGATCCTCAAAATTTCCCGGTGTGATTCGATCTGTCCAATCAGATTTTGCCAGCGGAGCCGGATTCATTTTCTGCAACTTCTGAATAGCCTCCTCTGCAGTTTTGTTGGGTCGGTCTTCATTATCAGATTTCAGATCCAGCAACTTCACGTTCAAACCGGCATTGATACAATGGGCCGCTATTTGACTTCCCATCACTCCGGCTCCAAGAATTACCACGTTTTGGATGTTGTATTTGTGCATCTGTAAAACTTTAAATTTCAAATTTGTGAAGAATTTCGCCCTTTCTTAATGAGGAGGGGACAAAGGGGTGGTTCAATCAACTTTCTAATATTTCTTTAGCTCGCTCTCTAAAAATATCCTCTAAATAAAGAATGCAACTGTTGTAGTCTTCTTCTAAATCAATAATTAAAAGGCGAACAATTTTGATTCCACACTTTTGTAGAAATTCATCTTTTTGATTGTCACTATTCGTCCTACTCTTCATAAAATGAAAATCACCATCTACCTCGATACCTAACTTTAAAGCTGGACAATAAAAATCAAGGATATAATTGTTTACCCCATATTGCCTCCTAACTTTGTAGCCAAACATTTTTTTCTGCTTTAAATCATTCCATAGACGAATCTCCCACTTCGTCATGTTATTTCGAAGATATTGTCGCTGTTTCTTCGTTCTCTTTGGGTTCAACATATCTATTCAGCTCTTTCTTTAGTTAGACTACCACCCCTAACCCCTCCTTACACAGGAGGGGAATTTATTACTCTTCTACTTTTGCTTCCTCCTCATCCTCATACATCGATTCGATCTCCTCGTTATACTTCTCATTTACCACATTCCGTTTCACTTTCATCGTGGGAGTCAGCTCCTCATCAGCTATACTCAGAGGTTCCTCAAGTAAAACAAACTTTTTAACTCTTTCCCATGGAGATAAATGCTCGTTGGCTTTATCTACCTCTTTTTGAATGATCTCGCGAACTTTTTCATCTTCAGAAATTGGTTCAGAAGGCTCATAACCTTCCCTTTTCAATCGTTTTTTAACATTCAAATATGCCGGTACAATCAACGCGGAGCAGAATTTACGTTTATATCCAATCACAACAACCTGCTCGATATAGCCAGAACTTGCCAAGTGAGTTTCAATATTTTGTGGAGCTACATATTTACCGGTGGAAAGTTTAAACATCGATTTTTTCCGATCCGTGATGTACAGATATCCATCTTCATCAATTTTTCCGACATCTCCGGTTTTAAACCAGCCATCCTCCGTGATTACCTCATCTGTCTTCTCCTTATTGTTGTAATAACCCTTCATAATATTCGGCCCTTTGGCAAGAATTTCACCATCCTCAGCAATTTTTATTTCCACATCTCTCAGTGGCTTACCAGCCGATCCGACCCTCATATCACCTAGTTTTTGAACCGTAATTACCGGTGATGTTTCCGTCAATCCGTATCCCTGTACACAAAGTACGCCTATTGCATTAATAAACTTGAATACCTCAGGCGATAACGCAGCACCACCACTTACCATCACCTCAAGATTTCCACCGAACAATTCTCGAATTTCACTATATACGAGTTTATCGGCGATGATCTGCTTTAGAGCATTAAATCCACTTGGCGGATGTTCGGGATCATATGATTCAGCCCAATAAATTGCCCAGTAGTAAAGGTTCTTTTTGATTCCCGAGAACTCCTGACCTTTCACTTTTACACCGGTGTGAATTTTTTCCAGCAAACGAGGCACAGTTGCCATGGAAAACGGTTTTATATACGTGAAATCTTCCCGAATCTCTTCATAATTCTCGGTATGATAGATAATGCAGCCAAGAGTAATATTCATGTAATCGATCATTCTTTGAAACACATGAGATAAAGGCAAATACGAAAGTGCATTTTCACCTTGGAATCTTTTTACACCAAAAGGAAGCTTTTCTCTTGAAGCCATTACATTTGATGCAATGTTGTTATGTGTCAACATCACTCCTTTGGGCATTCCGGTAGTGCCCGATGTATAAATCAGTGTAGCCAAATCATCCGGTTTCACCTCGCTTTTCAATGATTCGAACAGGTCGGGTTTTTCCTCATGCAAAGCTGCCCCCTTTTCCAGAATATCTTCGAATTTGTTCAATTTTTTATGTTTTGAACCGAAGATTGAAATGATCGATTCCACCGATTCAAGACTTTTAATAAGAGGCTTTGTATCCGCAAACATCTCATCATTTGAGACAATATGAACTTTCGTATCTGAATTTTTCAGGATATAAGTGATCTGTTCGCCTGGTTGAGTGGAATAAATCGGAACATTCGCTGCACCGATGGAGAGTATGGCAAGATCACAAATAAGCCATTCAGTAGAGTTCTCCGCATGCATCGATACTTTATCGCCGGCACGGACTCCTAAATCATAGAGGCCTAGTGCAAAATGAGTAACCTTTTCCCTGAATTCTTTAATCGAAGTTTCATGCCATTCACCATCTCTTTTAGTAGATGTAAACAGCCCTTCTTCATAAAGTTCAAGCCCTTGGAATAAAATTTCGGGTAGCGTATGGGTTGATGAACTCTTCATAAAAAAACCGCTTTTTTAGTGAATAGAGGTTGGTTAACACCGTTACCTCATAAGTAACATTTTGCGAAGACATTTAAAAATTTCTTTGAAAAAAAATTCATCAAATATGGATATTTTGATCTAAATCGAACTGAAAATCACACTTTTTGTTGCAGAAGGTTATTTGCAACCCTCACGAATTAAATCAGATTATTGCGGATGTATATCGAAGAAGAGATCAAAGACAAGTTTGAATTTTTTTCACGAGCCGGTAAAAAAAATATGTCTCATGCTCTCGGATTGGAATTTGAGCATATTAGTCGAACTGAAATGAGAGCATCCATGCCGGTCAATGAAAATACGACTCAACCGATGGGAATTCTGCATGGCGGCGCATCCGTTGCTCTTGCGGAAACACTTGCATCTATTGGCGGATATTTAAATCTCAGCGATAAAAACAAACTTGTGGTAGGACTTGAAATCAATGCCAATCATGTGCGGCCTGTGCCTGCGGGGAAAAAAGTTATCGGAACGTCTAAACCGATTCATCGCGGATCACAAACACAGGTTTGGGAAACCCGGATCGAAAATGAAGATGGAAAATTGGTAAGCGTTTCCCGATGTACCCTTGCTGTTGTTAAAAAGCGAGACAAATAGCTCTATCCGGTAATACGGAAGATTCCCGGTTCTCTTTCTGAGTGGTCGTCTGACTGAACAAAGGTTTTTGATGGCTTCAAAACCCGCTCGAACAGAAATAAGAGAGAAGATTTAGTTTGAAGAATCTCCTCGTCTGTGATACTGTCATTACTCTTCAGGCGTGAGAGATATAAATCCTTATGCCACTCTCGGATTTGTGATGAATGAGAAAGGGACATATTCTCCAAAAAATTCCGTGCAATACGAATCATTGTTCTCTCCGTAGGATAACCTGATTCTTTTCTTCGAACTTCAATTCGTAATCTTGAAAGTATAAGTGATCGGTTCATAAGTTCTCCTTTTTACTTGTATGAACCTGATTTGTTGGATCCCTTACAAAAATTTTCAAAACTCTTGTTTTTTTATATGAATTCAGTACTATTTAAAAAGTAGCTAACCGAGTTGTTTTATCACTAATTAATCAAGAAAAAATGGATAAGAAGAAACCTGTAACCGTAGGCTGGTTTGAAATTCCAACCGCCGATATGGAACGTGCAATTAATTTTTATGAAACTGTTTTTGGCTGCAAACTGGACCGAAACAAGATGGGAGATTTCGACATGGCTTGGTTTCCCTGGGACGATGAGATGAAAGGTGCCGGCGGTTCTTTGGTGCATCACGAAATGTATACACCATCTCAAGAAGGAACTCTCGTTTATTTCTCTTCTGAAGATATCAACACTGAACTTGATCGTGTTGAAGATGCGGGCGGTACCATTATGCGTGAAAAAACAGAAATCAGCCCGGACATTGGTTACATGGCTTTTTTTACGGATACGGAAGGAAATAGAATTGCACTTCATTCGAGAAAATAGACATCACCAAAAAGAGTTCTATG
>CAYRDO010000211.1:0-6792 GCA_964422985.1 uncultured Rhodohalobacter sp.
GGTGATGACATCGCAAAACTTGGCAAAGGGTACCATCGAATCAACGTCATCAAAAGAGCCGCTGTAGGAGCGGGGCGTCATAAACTGAACCGGTTCGTCTTCGGGACGATCCGAAAAAACAGCCACCTGCATACCATACCGAAAGGCCTGTAACGAGGACATTCGTGCAAGTTGACCGGCTCCTAAAAATCCTAATACAAAGTTAGTGGAAAGTGGGTTTCTCATAAGTTGGTTTCTATTCAATTTTTGTGAGAAGGTATTGATTTTGCTGTTCAAAAAATAGGGAATGCGGTCTGAGGATTGTGGAGCATGGAATCCCTAATTCGATCATCTATACCTTTATTACTCGCAAGAACTTTATTTTGAAAATTCCTCACTCCACATACCCCAATCCACACTCCTAATCCTTAAAAATTCGATTCCAAAGATCACCATCAAATTCTCTATCTTTAGATAAAATTAGCAGTAACGACAAGAATGGATTTAGAAGCAAAACTACAACAGGTTAAAGAACGCTACGAAGAGATCACCCAAGCCATGGCGGATCCGGCAATTTACGATCGGCCGAAGGAGTATGCAGAACTCACCAAAGAGCATACGCAATTGAAGGAATTGGTGGAGGATTTTGATGAATGGCAGTCCATCACCAAACAGATTTCTGGCAACGAAGAGTTAATCGAAATGGACGATGATCCTGAAATCACGGATATGGCTCGGGAAGAGAATAAAGAATTGAAGCAACGTTTGGAGGAGTTGGAGGAGGAGGTCAAAATGAAACTCATCCCCAAAGATCCGGATGACTCTAAAAACTGCATTATTGAGATCAGGGCCGGCACCGGCGGAGATGAAGCCGCACTTTTTGCGGGAGACCTATTCGATATGTATCGGCGATATGCGGATTCACAAAAGTGGAGTATGAGTGTTTTATCCGTTGCCGATAGTGAAAAAGGCGGATTCAAGGAGATTGTTTTTGAGCTCTCCGGTAATGAAGTATACGGTAAAATGAAGTATGAGAGCGGTGTTCATCGTGTGCAGCGAGTGCCCGAGACAGAATCGCAGGGACGCGTTCATACATCGGCGGCAACTGTTGCCGTTCTCCCCGAAGTAAACGACGATGTGGAGATCAACATCGATATGAATGAAGTTCGGGTTGACACATTTCGGGCCAGTGGTGCGGGTGGTCAGCACGTGAACAAAACAGACTCAGCCATTCGACTCACTCACGAACCGAGTGGAGTAGTTGTGGAATGTCAGCAGGAGCGTTCTCAGCATCAAAACAAAGAGAAAGCATTGGTGATGTTGAAAACCAAGCTCTATGATATGGAAATGGAGAAGATCCGGGCCGAACGTGCAGCCGAACGAAAAAGTCAGGTCTCAACCGGAGACAGAAGTGCCAAAATCCGGACCTACAATTTTCCGCAAGGCCGCCTGACTGATCACCGAATCAACCTGACACTTTATAACCTTGATGATATCCTGAAAGGAAACATCGGCGATGTTATCAAAGCACTTCGTGTAGAAGAAAATCTTGAGAAACTGAATGCAATCATGGAATGATGAAGGCACGAGATGCATGATACGGCCATCAAGTTGAATCATCAGAAATAAAAGATTAGTAATAGTAAACAACGAACAGATTAACCATTAACAACTAACGAATCAGTGAACTTTCCCAATCCCTTTTTTCGATGGAGACCTCATCCCTGGCATGGTTTAGAAATTGGCGATAATGCCCCGAATACCGTAAATGCATTTATCGAGGTGACCTCCTTTGACGCGATCAAATACGAAGTAGATAAATTAACCGGTTACATGCGCGTGGATCGGCCCCAGAGAAGTTCGTCGATGCCACCGTCACTCTATGGATTTATTCCACGAACCTATTGTGGGGATCGAATTGGCTCACTCTCAAATCATACCGATAAGGGAGATGGGGATCCGTTAGATATCTGTGTTCTTAGTGAACGTCCTATCGACAGGGCAGAGGTAATTCTGAGTGCAAGAGTTGTTGGCGGTTTGCATATGATTGATCACGGGGAAGCTGATGATAAAATTATTTCGGTTCTTGATAATGACAGTTATTACGCCGGCATCGAAGATGTAAACGATTTGCCGGATGTTTTGATCGAGAGATTACGGCACTATTTCAGTACCTATAAATTGATCCCCGGGAAAAAAGAAACGGATGTTTTTGTAGATCGGGTTTACAACAAAGATGAAGCTACAAAGGTTATCTCCGCATCTATGGAAGATTATGTTGACATGTTTGGGGAATAATTTCTGCCCGTTGACAAATCCATTCGTTGATATTGAACTCAGTCTCAAAATCTGCGCAGGTAGATAAAATTCCTTATCTTTCTAAGCTATATACTTTTTGATATTGGATTCGGAATTTTCATGCCAACGTGGACACTACATACAGAATTTAAATTTGATGCGGCTCATTTTATTGATGGGTATGACGGAAAATGTGGCCGAATGCACGGGCACAGTTATAAAGTACATATTGCGGCAAAGTCGCATAAGCTGAATCCATCCAAATATCTACAAACGGCGGATATGGTTTGCGATTTTAAAGAACTGAAGTGGGCCTCCGATGATGGGAAAAAAGGTGGTTTGGATCATACTGTTTTGAATGAAGAGCTGCCTGTTCCAACAACCGCCGAACGAATTGCCGAGTATATTCACAAAGAAACCCAATCAAGAATTCCCGATGGTATTGAATTGACCGTAACAGTATGGGAAACGGATACTAGTTGGGTTGAATACACAGACAGTGATGTATAGCACCAAAAATCAAAAAATTGAAAAGCGATCTGCATCATCATTTGATGAGGTCGAGTATCCTTTGATGGAAGATTTCTACACCATCCAGGGGGAAGGTGCGCACACAGGTAAAGCCTCATACTTTATTCGTTTGGCCGGCTGCGATGTTAATTGCTGGTGGTGCGATGTGAAAGACAGTTGGGATGAAAGCAAGCATCCTCGTATTAAAACCAAGGAGATTGTATCCCGGGCTGTTGATAGCGGAGCACCGTTCGCGGTTATTACCGGTGGAGAACCTCTGCTACACAACCTTGAACCGTTAACGGTTCGGTTGAAAGATCACGGTTTGCAAGTGCATATCGAAACCAGTGGATCCTCACCACTTTCAGGTCATTTGGACTGGATTACGCTTTCACCCAAACGGTTCAAAAAACCGTTGGATGAAGTATTTCCCTACGTTGATGAGCTGAAGGTTGTAGTTCTGAAAAATAAAGATATTGAGTGGGCTGAGCTGAATGCAGAGAAATGTCCCGATCATACAAAGCTGCTTCTCCAGCCGGAGTGGGATACCCCATCATCCATTGAACTGATTGTGGATTATGTGAAGGAACATCCGGAGTGGGGAATTAGTCTGCAGACCCACAAATACCTGAATGTTCCATAATCGGAATTGGTTAGCAGGTACTACTTAGAATTTAATGACTATGTTTTAAACAATGAGTTATAAAGAATCATCTGTCCTGATTACCGGGGCGAGCCAGGGAATCGGCAGAAGCATTGCAATTACATTTGCAGCATCTACGAGAAGACCGATGCTGCTGCTTGCCCGGAATGAAGATAATTTAGAACAGACGAAAATTTTGTGTGAAGAAGCCGGTGCCGATCAGGTAGAAGTATTGGCCTGTGATGCCACCAAAATGGAAGATGTTTTGAATCTCCAGATTCCCAAGAACTTTCCTAAACCAGGAATTATCATCAATAATGCGGGAAGTTATCTATACAAAACGCTCGCAGAGACTACGGATGAAGAGTTCCGTTACGAAGTCGAGGTTAACCTCTTTGCTGCTGTTCACGTTATCAAACGTTTCTTGCCGGACCTTCGAAAAGAAGATCGTGCATTGATTATCAATATCTGTTCAGTAGGAGCCTTGCGGGGATTGGCGGACAGCGGTGCGTACTCAACATCCAAACACGCACTGCTCGGTTACACACGGTCGCTTCGTGAGGAGTTGAAAAAGACAGACATCGCCGTGACAGCAGTAAATCTTGGACAAACACACTCCACTTCTTGGGATGAATCAGACATGAGTCCAGAACGTCTCATTAACCCAACGGATGTTGCTTCATTATTAGTAACTATTTCGGAACTTTCACCCAGAAGTGTAGTAGAAGAAATTCTGATTCAACCCCAACATGGCAGAGTTCCTGCTATGTAGAAAGCATGGTAAAGGCGGTTTCTCAGAAATGCACTTATAGCTAATAATTTTTTTGTTTTGAGATAAAATTTATTTGCTTTTGATTGGAAGTTTTTCCTCATTTGAGTAATCCTTAGATATAGAGAAACCCAAGAAAAAACTGAATTTATCTCTTTCTAAGAAGGTTAATTTTTTATAACTTAAAAAAGTTTTTGGGGCGGGGAACAAAAGTTTAAAGTTCTTGTATATAACATAGTAATATCGACCCAGATATTACTTGTTGTACCCCGAAAAAGCCAACGTAGTAGAAAAGCCCGGTTGATAGCCGGGTTTTTCAGTTTCTTGTTCATAGTTGTTGTTAACAACGTCTCATCTTGAGCAACCCTGTAAAAGGTTGCACCCCTAAAAGCCATTAAAAATATATCGATGTGATAAGACTTTTCTAGTTAGATATTTTTAATACTACATTACTCAAAACTTGTGAATTTCCTTGAAAAACAAGTAACGAAAAAGAAGGATTTTGTTTATGATAGTGTTTCAAATAAACCATGAAATCTCAATTTTTTGAATTTAAAAAGCATTTATGCCTATTCGCCAGATCGAAGTTGTGGTTCCTAAAGATGCCAAGGAAGAGTTCGAACATCTTTTAAAAGACAATTCTGTGGAGCATTATTGGAATGAAGAATCGGAGAGTGGTTACCTGCTAAAAGCATTGGTTGATGCAAGCAAAACAGAATCTTTTCTCGACAAGGCAGAAAAAGTGATGGGAGGGAATGAGGGTTATCGTTTGGTCATGCAGGATGTAGAGGCAACTCTTCCCCGAGTAAACGAATCGAATGATGATGAAAAAGAAAACACCGTTGGCGATGGAGAAGCCTTGGAATCCTCCATACGAGGAATTCGAGTCAGTCGTGAAGAACTTTATACAGACATTTCAGAAAGTGTAAACTTAACTCCTGTTTATATAGCTATGGTTTCGTTCTCAACGATTGTAGCGGCACTTGGTATGTTGCGAGACAGCGCTGCGGTTGTGATTGGTGCCATGGTAATTGCACCGCTTTTGGGACCTAATGTTGCGCTTGCTTTGTCGACTACGCTTGGGGATTCTGAATTGTTCAGCAAATCGATCAAAACAAATATCATGGGCGTCGTTGTGGCATTCGCTATCTCCGTAGTTTTGGGAATCTTTCTGGAAGTGGATACAACTGTTTACGAAATTGCAAGCAGAACAGAAGTCCATCTTTCTGATATTGCGCTTGCCCTCGCATCAGGAGCAGCAGGCGTACTGGCGTACACCATTGGAATGTCGGCCGCAGTGATTGGGGTGATGGTTGCTGTAGCATTGCTTCCACCGTTAGTAACGGCCGGGTTATTAGTGGGGGATATGCAATTTGGTTATGCTTACTATGCGCTACTGCTCCTCACAACCAACATCATCTGTGTAAACCTGGCAGCCGTTGCTACGTTTGCAGTACAAGGAGTAACCCCAAGAACCTGGTACAAGGCTGCTAAAGCTAAAAAGATCAACAAAATTGCTTTTACACTGTGGACAGTTCTTCTGCTGATTTTAAGCCTGCTTATCTATATCACCTGATTCACAGCGAAATCAATTCTGAACTTTCTATTTATTTGATCTTACGAGTTTTGCATTATGAGTGAAGCGTTCGTAACCGGCTCGCCGGACGGCACTTCCCTCAAAGATATTTTCAAATTCATCTTTTTCCAGATCCGTCCATTTTTTGGGTGGATGTAAAACCTTCTCACGAGGCTTCAGATCATCAATATGTCCATGCTTCGCTTTTTGATTCCACGGACAAACATCCTGACAAATATCACAGCCAAAAGCCCAGTCGCCCAGTTGGTCTGAAAATTCATCAGGGATCTGTTCTTTCAGTTCGATCGTCAGATAAGAGATGCACCGGTTGCTGTCTATTCGGTAGGGTTCGTGGATGGCATTGGTTGGGCAGGCATCAATGCATTGAGTACAGCTTCCGCAATGATCAGTTTGTGGTTTGTCATAAATGAAAGGGATATCCACAATCATTTCACCAATTAAAAAAAATGACCCGTGAGTCTGATTTAATAAATTGCTGTTTTTACCGAGCCAGCCGAGTCCGGCGCGCTGTGCCCACGCTTTGTCCATCACGGGAGCTGAATCCACAAAGAATCGACCGTTAATTTCTCCGGTTAATTCTTTTGTATAGAAGAACAGTTTTTTGAGCCGATTTTTGAACACCTTATGATAATCCCGACCTCTCGCATACTTGGCAATTTTGGGTTGATCCGTTTGCTGATCGTACTCTTCATTTTCTTTGAAACGATAACTCGCCAATACGCTCACCACACTCTTCGCACCGGGTACAAGCTTGGTGGGATCCACTCTCTTGTCAAAATAATTCTCCATCCAGCCCATGGTGCCATGCAGGTTTTGGTTGAGCCACTGTTCGAGCCTAAATGCTTCAGGATCGAGGGGGCCGGCTTTAGCAAATCCACACTGGTCAAAGCCAAGTTCAAATGACTTCAGGCGGACTTTATTTGTGAGTGCGTGAATATCCATTGTGTATTGAACATAAAAAAATCGCGTAACCAATTAAATGATTACGCGATTTAA
>CAYRDO010000212.1:0-6735 GCA_964422985.1 uncultured Rhodohalobacter sp.
CAGGTAAACCCTACCCACATTGTGGGCAGAGATTTAATAAGAAAGGAAAATATTATTCGTAGGATTCTACAGCTTCATCCAACGTTTTGTAATGCTTGAATACGGTAATAAGTTTTGTGACAACCAACAGGCTTTCAATTTTATTATCAGCACGGCAAATTCGCAGATCTCCGCCGGCTTTCTTCATTGTTGTCAAGCCACCGATTAACATTCCCAGTCCTGATGAGTTCATAAACTTCACTTTACCTAAGTCGACAATCACATTTGTTTTGTCATCATCAACAAGTGAATGCAAGAGGTCGCTGAATTCTTCTGTACTTGGTCCGCCCATTACATTGCCTTTCAGTTCAATAATCACGCAACCGTACTTTTCACTTACATTTGTCTTCATGTTAACCTCTGTTAAATTTCGTTTTAAGATGTTTGGTCAATTAAAGATAATTTATATAAATAATATTTAAAATAATTTTGAATTAATGAGCTTTCTTTTAGCTTTGTTGACAACAAAATAATTGTTTGGCTAAATCTGAGTACACGATTTTATTTTATTTCGTTGTGATAGATTTAAATTATTCTAATCATTCTTTAGTCTAAATATTTGTTTATAAGTCAGCCAATCAATTTTTGTAACGTAGTATCTGGGTATTAATAATTGGTTTTTCGGATTGATAGTAAAGGTGTAATTCATCAATCCTATGCGATTCAGCACAGATTGATAAGCCCTTCTGTAATGTATCGATAAAGTTTGGGAATATTTCTGATCCAAAAACTGGGCAGGATTAATAACAGAGTAAGCGAGCTCGAAGAGAATAAGAAAGAAGCAATTCTCCATACATCGCATCAACTGTTTGTAAACTTTTTTTAAGTAACTCACGGACTAACTATGGATTGCACTAGGCGTCACCTAATTCTAACACTCATCCTGACTTTTCTAATTCCTGCTACTGTATTGGCTCAGGGAACCTCTTTCCAATTTAAGCATATCACTCCCGCCGATGGCCTCGCCTCCACAACTGTCGTTGATATCACGCAAGATAAATATGGTTTTATCTGGGTTGGTTCGCAGGATGGAGTCAGCCGTTTTGATGGGGAATCGTTCAAACATTTTCGGCCCAATCCGGGGGATTCACTTTCCATCTCCAGCCTGGATGCCCAATACCTCGCCGCCGATCGTAAAGGAGGCGTTTGGGTTACCATTACCGATCGCGGACTGGATTATTACGATCCAAAAATTGAAGGATTTCGAAAATACAGATCACGAGATGGCCTTCCACAAGGTCAACGATTTACCGAAGTTAGTATTGACGGCAATGGAACTGTCTGGGCCGCTACGGATAGTTCAGTCTACCAATTGAATAATGATACAGATCGATTTTTCAGGGAAGAGGGGCAACGAATCGGCAGTATTTACCGGATGAAGGCCTACACCAATGGAAAATTAATCTACTTCCACCAGGCACCCACCGGTGAACTTTACATCGGCCGCAGAGATAGTTCTGGAGTCTATTCATATGAGAATGTTTCGCGCCGGTTAAATCCATCCGGAAATCACCCCTACCGAATGCACCTTTTTTCTGATGATGACGGAACCGAATGGCTCATCAACGAAAGTCATGTTGCGCGGAAATCGGCCAGCAGCCAAGACTGGGAAATTATCTCTGTTGATAACCGGGCTTGTTTGGATAATCTTCGGGAAGCTCTTTTTGATAAAGAGGGACTTCTGTGGATAAAAAATACAGAAGTATTATGCCGCATAAATCTCGAGACCGGTCGGTCAGATAGCTTCCGGCACAACCCGGAAGATCCCACATCCATTCTTCCGGTACGATCGGGTGAGGACAGCAGAATGTATATTGACCGGCAAGGTGTTCTGTGGATTGCACGGTACGCATCTGGCATCAGCCGGATTGATCTCTACAGCGGTGGGTTCAGACTTTATAATATATTCAATCAGCTTCCTACAAATGATGTGCTCTCTGTGATGGAAGCCAGCGATGGCACGTTTTGGGTCGGAACCCGCATGCTCGGCAACAGTTTGCTTCGGCTTAACCAAAACGGATCGGTAGTGAATCGTTACGGCACCAATCTTTTTGATTCCCCCAACGGCAGATCGGTGGCAAACAATTTAAGTCACCCGCATGTTACGGCGTTAGCCGAATCCCGGGATGGATCCATTTGGGCCGGAACCGGAAGTTCCACAACAATTTTTGGAGGGTTGAACCGCATCCGTCCGGGCAGCTCAACTATAACAAGATTTAAACATGACGATGGCGACCCAAATTCTCTCCCCGACAATAACATTGATGGCATTGCTGTAGATGGCAGCGACCGTGTCTGGTTTCTGTCGTCAAGTAAAAACCTCCACTGGATCAACCCGAGTAACGAACAGATTCAGGAAGTAGAATTACCTGACTCAACTTTAGTAAATAAAAACAGTACGCAATTTTTGTATGAAGATTCCAACGAAAATGTCTGGATTTTCAAAGAAGGGCAGAGAAATCCATTCTACCTGGCTCATGAATCCATGGAATTAACCGCTGTTGATCTGCGTCTCCCGGATGGAACGCCTTTAATCAATCAAATTGGGGAATACCGGTCCATCCACGAAACGGATTCAAGTGATTTTTGGATTGGCACCAACTCGGGATTTGGCCAATTTGATCACGCTACAGGTCAGCTTTCATCTTTTTACACAGATGATAATTTAGACCTTCCTGCCAGCGAAATTTCCGCTATTCAATCTGACGATGAAGGCAATATCTGGCTTTCAACGATTAGTGGTATTGTTAAATTCAATCCCAATACCGAAGAAATTGCTCATTATGGGTACGATCATGGATTGCAGGGAAATATCTTCAATTCTGCTGTCACCGATTTGGGAGCGTCCGGGTTGATCTACTTCGGAGGAGCCGGCGGTTTAAATGTTTTTAATCCTCAAGATATCCGCCCCAACCCATTTTCACCAGACCTGGTCTTCAGAGACCTCTATCTTGATGGCGCAATTGTTGATCCAACGGAAGGTATTGCCATCGACGGACCACTTCTAACGGTAAATCAGATCACAATTCCACCGTCGGTAACTACAATCAGTATTGAATTTTCGGCCCTGCATTTTGCAAGTCCGAACCGAAATGAGTATCGCTATAAGCTGGAAGGGTTTGATTCCGACTGGAAAAGTGGTGGAACAATCAGCAGTGCTACCTACACCAATTTACCACCGGGGGAATACGATTTTAAACTGATGGCCAGCAACCGCGATGGAGTGTGGAGCAATGGAGACGATCAGATAAAAATTCTGCGTGTATTACCGCCCTGGTACAGAACCTGGCTGGCATACGGGGCCTATTTCCTCATCTTTATGGGTGGAATGTTCATCATAGCCCGTGTACAGCGGAACAGACTTCTTCGACAGGAGCGGGAGCGAACTCGCGAACGCGAACTTGCTCAAGCAAAAGAGATTGAAAAAGCATACCACGATCTTGAAAAAGCCCACAGCAAATTGGAAACCGCTCATGAAAACTTGAGACGTACCCAAGACCAATTGGTTCAACAAGAAAAACTGGCATCTTTGGGACAATTGACCGCCGGTATTGCTCATGAAATCAAGAATCCGCTAAATTTTGTGAATAACTTTTCTGAGATCGGTGTGGAGATGGTTGAGGAAGCCCAGGAAGAAGTATCAAAATTGAAGGAAAAAAGCCAGGCGAGAGAAGAACTCGAATATATTTTAAAGGATATCCACGGCAGCCTCAGTAAAATCAACGAGCACGGGAAACGGGCTGATTCCATCGTCCAATCCATGTTGATGCACAGCCGAACAGGATCAGGCAAAAAAGAACCGACCGACCTAAACAAATTGGTGAAAGAGGCCGCAAATCTCTCTTTCCATGGAATGAAAGCAACTGAAAACTCTATTGATGCAGATCTCGAGTTTAACCTGAGTGATGAAGTAGGTGAAATCCCTGTTATCGCAGAAGACTTCAGCAGGGTTATTTTAAATCTGTGCAACAACGCTTTTGATGCGATGCAGGAAAAAGTACAAAGCCTGAATGGCTCCAATGGATACGAACCGAAATTAACCGTTCGAACCCTCAAAAAAGGTGGTACGGTTTCCATCGATATTGAAGACAACGGACCGGGTATTCCGCCAGATCTTAAAGCAAAAATTTTGCAGCCGTTCTTCACGACCAAAAAAGGTACAAATGGAACAGGTTTAGGGCTGTCCATCACCAATGATATCATCAATGCACACGGTGGGCAGATAAATATCGAATCCGAGCCGGAGTCAACCTGCTTTACGATTACCCTTACGAAGTAGCATTTGTGGGATGATTTGAGCATTCCACATATTAGTGGAAAATGCTACTGCATCACGTAAAACTCTTTAATATGCAAAGCACCCAGAGTGGCACTTAACGTTAAATCTGAACCGGGGAAAACCGTAATTACTATTAAACTGCCAAATAACTATTAATAACCGGATTCTCTAGCGGCATCACTCAAATTAATTCAAAGAAAAAAAGAGAGATTTTTACATCTGTTTTTTTCATATGTTGCATTCAGTGCGCACAAAAACACATCTTTGCAGTTCTTTTTTCCCATGAAACAGAAAATGTGTAATGGGACGAATAAGACAGAAAAGATCGTTCGTGATTAATGGCGGGTTGAAAGGCAGTCCACAGTTTACAATTTCAGATGCGTGATTGAATGTACAAACTGTGCTGTGGGATTTGTCATTTTTTGAACAACAGTAGCTACTCTCCTTTCTTTATTTATTTACTTACCTACCTATTCACACCATACCTCAACAATTAAAAATAATCAGGGATTACTTCTATGAAAACAATAATAAGTAACGTTAAAGCCATCCTCTTTTTACTTGCTTGTGCCATTACCATACTGGGATGTGAGCTTAAAAGCAAGAATATTGAATCTTCAAGCGCCGTTCAAAATTCAAAGTATGAGATTGCATCTGAAGAGTTTGTCGATCTTACGCTAGAGGCATTTGATCATTTATCCAGTTTCAACATCGATGCGTGGGGCGAAATGCTTGCCGATGATGTGGAGTATTATTTTCCTGATGGAGACGCCGGTACAAGAACAACATTAACGGGCAAAGAAGCAGTAGTCAATTGGTGGAAAAACTGGGTAGAATCGTCCGGTATTGAGTCGATGACAATCACACGGCCGGATCTTATTCCCGTACGTGTAAATGAAAGTTTAAATTACTCAGGTTTGACAGGAGATTTTGTACTGTCGTATTTCTCGAATGAATTGGTATACAGCAATGGAAATACGGTTAACTTGCGTATGAACTTTGCTGTTCATTTTAATGAGGATTCTTTGATCGACCGATATTACACGTATTACGACCGTTCTCTGATTATAGAGGCGATGAATGAAAATATTCTTGATACCGATTCAGGTACCTATTAAAGTTGATTTCACCGGAACTGCTCGTACGGCTCACTCTACGGGCAGTTTTAAAAAATTAATCATGTAAATTCAGTGTTCGTATTACCTCTCATAACCGCTATTTTAATCTTATCTATGCAAACAGATGTTATAGATATTGTAGTCATTGGCGGAGGTTTGATGGGCAGTTCAACCGCGTGGCATCTATCAAACCAGGGGGAGAATATACTTTTGATTGAACAGCAAGATTCGGTGTATACATTCGGATCCAGCTTTGGAGAAGCCCGCATCGCGAGAAGTCTTGGACCTGAAAAGGATATTTTTTCTTACCTCCACAATCGAAGCGTTTCTGAAACAGAAAGACTGATCGATTTTTTGAATGGAAAAGAGGGAGATCATTCTCACTCAATGGACGATGTCTACTCAACCTCGCCGGTTACGTATATCTACTATAATTCCTGGAAAAATACCGTGGATAGCCTCATCAAAAATCAAACCGATCCGTTTGAATATGCGGCTTCGGGTGAGGAGGCCTTTCAAAAATTTGGAATGACCGTTCCCGATTCTGCTTTGGTTTTGCGAGAATACAAAGAGCGCTCAGGGACGATGAACCCCAAAGAATTGATCAAAAAGCTCCATAAAGGAATTCAGTATCATGGGAATTCAATTTGGTACAATCATGAAGTGACCGGTCTGCAAAAAAGAGATGATCTTTATGAGATTGAAATCATCCACACAAAAACCGGGGAAACTCACACGATTTACAGTCGAAAAGTGGTATCTGCTGCCGGCCCTTATACCGGTCAATTGTTGCAAGATATTGCTCCACAGTTTGATGATTTAATCTCACCAAAACGCGTATTTCTGGTTTTCTTGAAAATAGATCCGGAGAAGTACAATTCTCTCACAACCGATCAAAAACAAAAGATCAGACAGTTTTACCCGGTTGCGGATTTCACATCAGACCTCATGTTTTCCATGATTGAAAAAGTGGATTCAGACGGTATACCCATCATAAAAATTGGCGGACATCTGATTCGGGAAGAGATTCAAAGTTTAGACCAGGTTTGGGAAAAATCACTAACTGATGATGAAAAAGAGTGGGGACTTCAAACCACGCTGAACTATTTGCAGCAACTGAATATCTCGGTTCAAAAAGAAGAATTAAACTATGTTGATGGCTATTCCTGCGTCTATTCTCTCACGAAATCGGAAGTACCGTTTGTGACCAATATTCTTGATAAGAAAAATCAACCTGACCCAAACTTCATCGTGTTGGGCGGAATGTCCGGCGTGGGCGCACAAGGAACTATGACATAC
>CAYRDO010000213.1:0-6624 GCA_964422985.1 uncultured Rhodohalobacter sp.
GCGGAACCGTTCAGGATCCTTACGGAAATACAAAAGCCGGATTTGAAGTGACCGGAAAAATCAACCGAAAAGATTTTGGCTTGAAATGGAATGGCGTAACCGAGGCCGGAAACCTGGTTGTATCTGAAGATGTGAAACTGGATCTGAATGTTCAGTTTACCGAAGAGGCGTAAACCGATTCATCGTCAAACATTGTATTTTTCTAACAAGCAATAAGTATTAAAAAATACCAAACAATAAATTCGAGAGATGTTTATTGGTGGTACTAAAAAAAATGTTTCTTGACCAGCAATAAAAAAGCCCGCCTTGAGAATCAAGGCGGGCTTTTTAAATAATTAAATCAGATCAGAAATTAATATCTGTAATGATCTGGTTTGTAAGGTCCCTCTTTCGGAACGCCGATATACTCGGATTGTTCTTCAGAAAGTTCCTCTAATTCAACACCAATCTTTTGAAGGTGCAAACGGGCCACTTTCTCATCAAGATGTTTTGGCAGAACGTGTACATCTACTTCAAATTCCTCATTCCATAGTGCAATCTGGGCGAGAGTTTGATTGGTGAAACTGTTACTCATCACAAAACTTGGATGACCGGTTGCATTTCCGAGGTTCATTAAGCGGCCTTGTGAGAGAAGAATCAGCTCTTTTCCGTCTTCAAACCGGAACAGGTCAACCTGTGGTTTGATGTTCTCTTCCTCGGCGTTGTCTTTCAGCCATTTCACATCAATCTCGTTATCGAAGTGACCAATATTTCCAACGATGGCTTTGTCTTTCATTAGCTTGAAGTGCTCTTCGGTCAGAATGTCTTTGTTACCGGTTGCGGTTACAAAAATATCGCCTTCCTTCGCTGCATCGGCCATGCGTTTTACTTCATAACCATCCATTGCAGCCTGGAGCGCACAAATCGGGTCAATTTCTGTTACTATGACTCGAGCGCCGGCTCCTCTCAGGGAAGCGGCAGAACCTTTACCAACATCACCGTATCCGGCAACAACGGCTACTTTTCCGGCCATCATCACGTCGGTAGCACGGCGAATGGCATCGGCACACGATTCGCGGCAACCATACTTGTTATCAAACTTAGATTTCGTTACGGAGTCATTTACGTTGATTGCAGGAATAGTAAGCGTTCCTTTTTTCACGCGATCATACAATCGCAGAACGCCGGTTGTGGTTTCTTCAGAAATGCCGCGGATATCTTTTGTGAGCTCCGGATAGTTATCCAGAACCATGTTGGTCAAATCGCCGCCATCGTCCAAAATCATGTTGAGCGGTTTGCCATCTTTAAAGAAAAGGGTCTGCTCAATACACCAGTTATACTCTTCTTCATTCATCCCTTTCCACGCATACACGGGTACACCGGATTTCGCAATTGCAGCAGCAGCGTGATCTTGTGTTGAATAAATGTTACAGGACGACCACTGAACTTCGGCTCCCAATTCAACCAATGTTTCAATCAAAACAGCCGTTTGAACGGTCATGTGCAAACACCCTGCAATGCGGGCGCCTTTCAGCGGTTTTGATTCTCCAAACTCTTCGCGGGTTGCCATCAATCCGGGCATCTCAGCTTCTGCAAGAGCAATCTCTTGGCGGCCAAATTTAGCAAGCCCAATATCTTTAACTTTGTAGGGTAGTTTTTCTACTTGTTGTTCCATTTAATAAATAGTGTTGGTTTAAATTTTGTTTTAAAAACAGAGCGGAGCTAAACATAGAATTCAACTTCCGCTGATATTTTTTATTCTATTTCAAAGTATTGTGCAAGAAGCTCTTTCGTTTTCTCGTAATCGGCTTCTCGTCCATAGGATCCCATTTCAATTGTTATCAGGTTTCCATCAGGATCAACAAAAATCTTGAAGGGAATTCCTTGTCCACCTAACCTGTCGAACACATCATTCTCATCATACAAAAATTCAAAGTCATAATCATTTCGTTCGGCGAAAGTCCGTGCTTCTTCGGGCCCTTCATTCAGACCAACGGTTACAGCCAATACCTCAAATTTGTCGGGATGCTCGTTGCGAAGATCCTGCATTGCGGGGAAAACCTGCAGGCAGGGTCCACACCATGTTTCCCAAAAATCGATCAGTACGAGTTTTCCTTCATACTCATCAATGCTCACTTCG
The DNA here is from genome assembly GCA_964422985.1 of uncultured Rhodohalobacter sp. GTDB lineage: Bacteria > Bacteroidota > Rhodothermia > Balneolales > Balneolaceae > Rhodohalobacter. The sequence goes on from CAYRDO010000213.1 coordinate 2,120, forward strand.
TTTCCATCTAAATCAGTAAAAACTGCATTTTCAACAATACTTTCTTCCGACTGATTTTCCTGATTTTGGGACTCCGCCTCAGACTGTGATTCTGATTCACCTCCACAGCCGGCCAAAACCAATGAAAACAAGAGAATTCCAAGTACACTTAATTTTTTCATGCTTCAATTTTCTTTAAAAATTCAACCTTAAAAATAACAGGATTTCGCCTAAAATGTTTAACGATTCTCTAACGGTTTGATTCAACACTTTTCAGACGGTTTTAAAACATGTTAATACTTAATACAATTCTTATATTTAAAGCGTTTGAATTAAAAAATACTGCTAATGGTTTATGATTTTCTGGTAGCCGGAGCCGGTATTGTAGGATTGTCGACCGCTTACAAATTGTCAAAAAAGTTTCCGGATGCTTCCATTCTTGTTCTCGAAAAAGAAGACAGAGTTGCTGCTCATCAAACCGGGCATAATTCCGGGGTGATCCATTCCGGCATCTACTATCAGCCCGGAAGTTACAAAGCGAAAAACTGTGTAGATGGCCGACATCAGATTGTTGAATATTGTAAAGAAAACAACGTTCAGCACGAAATATGCGGGAAAATAATTGTTGCCTCCGAAGATAAAGATCTGCCCCGCCTGCATAAGCTTTATGAACGGGGACTTCAAAATGAGATTGAAGATATCAGCCTGATTGATGAACAGGAGATGAAACAGATTGAACCTTTTGTATCGGGTGTGAAAGCTATTCACGTACCTTGTTCCGGTATTGTTGATTTTATCGGCGTGTGCCAATCACTTCATGATAAACTCAAGGAATCGGGGAATTCTGTTTTATTTGATACACCGGTTAAAGCCATTCATCAAACAAATGGATGCTTGACGGTACAATCGAACAAAGAGACATTCAAAACTAAACATTTTATCAATTGTACAGGTCTCCATAGTGATCGGGTGGCCAGAGCTTCAGGCATCAAACCGGGGATTAAAATTGTACCATTCAGAGGTGAGTATTTTGAGTTAACCCCGGAGGCCCAACACAAAGTAAGAGGATTGATCTACCCGATGCCGAACCCTGAATTTCCATTTCTTGGCGTTCATTTTACTAAGATGGCACTTGGTGGTGTTGAGTGCGGACCAAACGCAGTTTTTGCGTTTAAACGGGAAGGTTACAAGAAAACCTCTTTCGATCTGAAAGACACCATCGAAACATTTGATTTTCCCGGTTTTTGGAAATTGGCCGGAAAACACTGGCAGATGGGACTCGATGAGATTTACAGATCATTTTCTAAGAGCGGATTCTTGAAAAATCTGCAAAAACTGATTCCCTCTATTACGTTAGATGATCTGAAAAACTCCCCCTCCGGCGTTCGTGCCATGGCCCTGAAACCGGATGGTGAGCTTGTTGATGATTTTTATTTTGAGACCACCGATCGAGAAATTCATGTATTAAACGCCCCGAGTCCGGCAGCTACAGCAGGGCTGTCCATCGGGGACGAAATCGTGAAAAAAGCTGAGACTTCTTTTTCTTTATAGATAAAATCTACCTGCATGACTCTGTGATGGCGCGAGCGTCTCGCTTGTGACCGTAAACTATGTTCATCACGAGCACAAGCGGGATGCTTGCGCTATCGGTAACTTTTGTGGTCTCGTGACAATCCTTTAACTGTAATCTCACAAACTTAAAATTATCTGGTTGAATTGGTTTAGTTTTAGACTTACACTTCTGTCTTAATCAGTATTCACAGAAAAACTTGTTGAAGTGTCTTCCATCTACACCGATTCTCTTACCCGCCGTTTGTACGCCACCGATGCATCCATCTACGAAGAGATGCCCAAGGGCGTGGCTTTTCCAAAAACGCTTGAGGATATTCAGCAACTCGTAAAACAATCCAAACAAGAAGGATTTACGATTACGGCGAGAAGTGCCGGAACCAGCCTTGCCGGACAGACCACTGGTGGCGGAGTGATTATGGACGTTTCGCGCCACATGACGTCCATCAATCAGATTGAAGTCGAGAACCATTTCGCTCACGTCCAGCCCGGGGTAATTCGGGATACATTGAATCGAGAAGCAGCTAAACATCAGTTACAATTCGGACCCGATACAGCCACAACCAATCGATGCATGCTGGGCGGAATGATTGGCAACAATTCGTGTGGCTCGTTTTCAATCAAACATAAAACCACCCGCGAACACATCCTGGAAATTGAAGCTGTTTTGAGTGATGGTTCCAGAGCTGTTTTCAAACCTCTGACTCCAAAAGAGCTGGAAAAAAAATGTCGGCTTGAAACGCTTGAGGGGGATATCTATCGTGAGATGCTGGACCTTTTAAAAAAGCACAAAGAGGAGATTTTTGAACACTACCCCCATCCTGATATCATTCGAAGAAATACCGGGTATGCGTTGGACCGTCTTTGTGAAATGGAGCCGATCACTCCGGGCGGACGACCGTTTAACCTGGCTGAACTTTTATGCGGAAGCGAAGGAACGTTGGCGATGACTGCCTCTGCTAAAGTAAATCTTTCGCCGCTTCCCACTGAAAAAACACTGCTCATTCCTCAGTTCAATTCACTGCATGAAGCGATGGTAGCAACGGTCGAGGCTGTAAAATGGGAACCGGCGGCCGTGGAACTTGTGGATGACATTATCCTCAATGCCACGAAAGGAAATATTGAACAGCGTAAGAATCGATTCTTCCTGGAAGATAACCCCAAATGCATTTTAATTATCCAGTTTGAGGGCGATGATGCAGATGAGCTTGCTAAAAAAGCGGCCGGATTGAAGAAAAAACTGGAAGAGCTCGAATTCGGATATGCTCACCCGATTTTGACGGACCCTGAAAAAATGCGCCGTGTTTGGGATCTGCGAAAAGCCGGACTCGGTTTGTTGATGGGACTCGGCAGCGATTCAAAATCCCCGACGTTTGTGGAGGATACGGCTGTTCGGGTTGAAGATCTTCCAGAGTACGTGAAAGAGTTTCAACAAATTTTAGATAAGCATAACACCACCTGCGTGTTTTATGCGCATGCTTCTGTGGGCGAGTTACACCTGCGTCCTGTTGTGGATACGACCAAACCCGGTGGACTTCAGAAACTAAAAGACATTGCCCAAGAAGTAGCTGATTTAGTCAAAAAATACAATGGCTCTCTCTCAGGCGAGCATGGTGACGGACGCGCACGAGCTCCTTACATTGAGACCGTTTTAGGAAAAGAGATGATTCCTTTACTCCGGCAGGTGAAGGAAATTTGGGATCCGGACTATCGATTTAACCCGGGAAAAATCATCAACCCAAAACCGATTGATACGGATTTGAGGTATCCGCCCACCTATCAAAAACCGAAGGTGGATACAGTGTTTAACTGGCGGCCTTCCGGCGGATTTGATGCGGCGATTGAACAGTGCAACGGCGCCGGAGTGTGCAGGAAACTGGCGGAAAGTGGCGGTACGATGTGCCCATCCTATCACGCCACTCAAGATGAAAAAGATAATACACGGGGACGCGCAAATCTGTTCCGACAACTTTTTACCGGGAAAGATCCTGAAGCATTTGAATCTGAAGATCTGAAAGAGGCGCTAAATCTCTGCCTGAGTTGTAAAGCGTGCAAAAGCGAATGCCCCGCCAATGTTGATATGGCCAAAATGAAGGCCGAGTTCATGAACGGCTGGCATGAGAAAAAGGGATCGACACTTGCAGAACAGTTTTTTGGTCAGCCTGAAAAATTATATCCGTTGGCTTCGACATTTGCGAAAGTAACGAATTTCATCAACAGGCAAGCACCGGTTAAAAAAGCCTTTGAAAAAATTGCGGGGATCGATTCACGGCGAAATCTGCCCGAATTCGCACCACAAACATTTGAAGAGTGGTTCGCCAAAAACGGGAGTGAGTATAAAAACGAAACAGGTCAGCAGGTGGTATTGCTGGCTGATATTTTCACGAATTATCACGAGCCGGGAATCGCCATTGCAGCGCTGAAGGTCTTGAGCGCTCTCGGGTTCAATGTCATCGTGCCGGGAATTTGGCCGACCGGTCGTCCGCAAATCTCAAAAGGATTCTTAAAAGAAGCGAAATCGATATGTGATGAAAATATTAATCGGTTTTTTGCTTTAGTTGATATGGATATCCCAATCGTTGGGCTTGAACCGAGCGAAATTCTAACTCTTCGCGATGAATACCTGGACTTGTGCGATGAAAAAGAGATCAAAAAAGCAGAAGAAGTTGCTGCTAAATCATTCCTGTTTGAGGAGTTCCTTTATACTGAGCTGGCTTCTGAGGAACCAAAAGATTTTGGCGGAAATCAAAAAGTATATCTCCATGGTCATTGCCATACAAAAGCTCTCGTTGGCAACGATCCGCTCATGAATACATTCAAATTGTTTGGGTTTGATCCGATTGAGTTGCAAACCGGATGTTGTGGTATGGCGGGCAGCTTTGGCTATGAAAAAGACAAATACGACGTATCTATGAAGGTTGGCGAACAAGTTCTTTTTCCTGCACTCAGAGATCTCT
>CAYRDO010000214.1:0-6607 GCA_964422985.1 uncultured Rhodohalobacter sp.
ACTCTTTCCACGCCGTTATTGTAGATGTATACCCTGATGGCAGTTTTTATACGATTGATAAGTTAAAAGAGATGGTTTTGCTGGCCGAGAAAGGATTTGAAAACCGACTTTCTGATGCAGCCTTTAAACGAGCACTCTCCGCACTTCAAAAGATAAAAACACTCTGTGATCACCAGGGAGCGGAACGGATTTTGGCATATGCCACCAGCGCCATTCGTGAAGCGGAAAACGGTGGGGAGTTGATTCAGAAAGTGATTGATGAAGTAGGTATTAAAATTATTGCTATTCCCGGCAGGGTTGAGGCAGAATTGATTGGTCTGGCCGTACAACATGGTGTAGAAATGCCCGACAGCCCTTCAATGATTATGGACGTTGGCGGTGGCAGCGTTGAATATATCATCGCGAATAAAGAGAAGTTTTTTCATCTGAGCAGTAAAAAACTTGGGGTTGCGCGAATGACGGCCCGGTTTGTTGATCATGATCCAATTTCAAAAGGGGAGATTCAGACGCTAACGGATTATTTTCGAACGAACCTGACGGATGTGGCTCAATCGTTTGCTTCTCACAGGGCTACCATGTTAATCGGTTCATCCGGTACCATGGAAAATATCGCGCTGATGATCGCCTATCGAAAGGATAAATCTCCCAATATGAGCGTGAATGAACTCGAGTTTACAGCCACTGAGTTTTTTGATCTGTATGATGATGTGATCGGCATGGATTATGATGAATGCGCCAAGTTAAAGGGGCTTGATGAAAAACGGATCAACCTGTTGCCTGCAGGTTTGGTTTTGGTGAATTATGTGCTGAAAACTTTTGGAATCAAGCGAGTTAAGATTTCATCACAGGCGTTGCGAGAGGGTATCATTTTGAGATATATCAACCAGGAGATGACTCATCTGCAAGAAACGGAGTTTATCGAAAGTCCACGCCGGCGAAGTGTCATGGAGTTGGTCAATAAATGTAACTGGCATGAGCAGCATTCAAAACACGTTGCAAAACTCGCCCTCCAACTCTTTGATGAATTTCAGGATGAGCTCGGACTTTATGATGTTGACCGTGAGCTGTTGGAGTACGCATCTTTTATGCACGATATTGGATATCATATTTCACACCGAAAGCATCATAAACACGCACTTTATATCATTCGTCATTCCGATCTGAAGGGGTTTAAGGAAAATGAGATCGAAATAATGGCGAATGTATCGCGATATCACAGGCGATCGACTCCAAAGTCACGGCATAAACATTACGACAAGTTGCCAAAAGAGGAGAAGAAACGTGTGAAAAAACTCTCAGCCATTCTTCGCGTGGCCGATGGATTAGATCGCAGCCATTACCAAAACGTTCTGGGTATGACTATCGAAAAGACCAGCGAAGAAGTAACGATAAAATTAAAAACCGAGTCTGAACCACAACTCGAGATTTGGGGAGCCATGCGAAAAAATGCACTTTTTGAAGAGGTGACAGGACGAACACTCAACATCGTGGAAGCGGAGAGCTACTCGCCCGTAATGGCTTAAAATTAATTCTCTTCTTCCTGCTTTTTTTGATACTCCTTTAATTTTTGGATGTACTCATATCGGGCCCGTATTCCGGATCGGTTTCCAAAGAAAACTCCAAGACCACAGGAGAGAGCTAAAACACCAATCAACAAGAGCTCATTGCTGGTGATTGTTTGCCTGACAAAAAACATCCATACAACCGGAGGTAAGAAGATCAACCCTCCAAGTGCGTAATGAGCCTGGGTTGGCGCCGGAACTTTGCGGATGTATCTCTTAACCGCGTTAAATGTCAGGTTCATATAGATCAGACCAAAACAGAAAAGTATAACAAGCCCCCTCCAACCCGGCTCTGAAACGAGTGGAAGAAATTGGTCCGAAAAAATCATGATAGCGAGGGAAATCATAATTACCCACGTTGAATAAGCAAAAAATCGTGCTTTGTCTTGCATAAATAAGATCTTCTTAAATCAAAATATGATCAAAATCTCGGCCGGCGTCCATTGGGAGCTGAACTCCTTTCGAGGTTGTTAAGCAGTGGCAATTTCTGGAATAAACCTTGTAGTTGTCCTGCCTGTAATCTAAGACTGAAAGAATAATACTGAAAATCGCCAAAGGGGCTAAAGTTGAAACTGAGATTCCAGCAAATCATTTGGCGATTGAGACTGAATTGTGAAGGTGTAAATTCCTTTTCGATAAAGTCATATCCCAACCGAGTGCTAAAACTCCATTTTGGTGTCAGGTTAAACTGAATGTTGTTGGCATTCAATACAGCAGATTTTCTTGCGTCATCTCCGTAGCGATAGTTCCAACGATAACTAAAGTCGAGCCCCATTCGAAATCCGCTTCCGTATCTTTGAACGGGCTGCGAATAAAATCGTGTATCCACAGGACTGAAAAAGGTTTGATCGTAAGGGTCATACGGTCGATAGGGAGGAGTCGTAATTCTGGCACCGCGGCCGCCGCCACCAATCGTAATATCTGTGGATACACTTAAACTATAATTAAGTGGTTGTAAAAATTTATTGGTCTGTTCCCAAATAAAACGGTCAATTTCACGGCCGTTTTCATCCCTGCCGTAAAAAGAGTAAGAAGCACTTGCCCGAATTCTGAAATTATTAACAGCACTTGAGGTTAACGACACATTCATGTTGCCGAAGTTTAAACTATCGGCGGCAAAATTGTAGCTGGAAGTTGCTGAGAGGTTATCAATCAATCGGAAATTTGTCGATTGTACCTCTCCGGTTGAATCCCTGCGAACCCGTTTCGTTTCGAGAATATTTGTGAGCCCGAACGACATGGTTCGTTGCTCGCCCGCGCCGGGTCCTCCAAAAACAGCATCTTCATAAATGGAATATTCCTGGGTGTTGCCCAACGTATCACTCTGAACTTCGCGGTAAATTCCCCATGTTTCTGATGAGAAGTCAGGTCTGTAGCTAAAGCTTATATTTGGGCGGACTGTATGCCTCAATCCCTCAAAATTACCCACTTTAATTTGGGAGATTCCGTAAAAGGTAGTGTTAAAGCTCAAATTGGTTGAGAAGTCCCGTGTTGCAGAAAAACCGGGCTCTTTGAAGTCTTCTATTCGATTGGTTTCTTCGTTGAACTCTTTTCTGATGGTAGCCGGATACCAATATTCGTTGTAGTTAATGCCGGCGCTTACATTCAAAAACCGGCTGGGGATAAGCTGCCCGGCACTTACCTGGGCCCGCTGAATAAACCCATATTGAAAGTGTTCGTCTTCGCCCGTAGCCTCTTCATATTTTCGTGGATTAAACAGAGCTTCCAGCCAGTTGGCTCCTCCGGTGTATGATGTATCGGGGCGGAATTCATAATTGGAATCGAAATTATTCCTGTAATTGATGGTTATACGCTCATACCACTGTTCATCCAGCCCGGTACCTTCATCTGATTTGAAAGGTGAAAATTGCCGCAGTGAGAAGGTCATTTCAGGTCCGGATAGTCGGGTTGTATTTGTTGCAAACTGTTGATTTAGGCTGGAACTCACACTAAAATTATAGACATTTTCCGGATGATTATAACGATATGAAATACGGGATGTAGAACTGGTTTGAGCCCGTTCATCCAGATCAAAAGAATTTCTTCGAAAATAGTCTTGAGTTCTGAGGTTTATATTAGCAGAGATGTTTGCATAGGGTGAAAGTTGCTGATCGTGAGTTATGGAAAGGTTTTTTGCGGTAGTTTCAGTATAACCCGGATCCGTGGATTCAAGCCCACGCTCTTTTGAGTAACCGACCGTTACACTTCCGTTAAATTTTCCGGTTTTTCGATACTGCATGCGTGTTTCATTAAAAAAGGTTCCGGAGGTAAAAACATCAAACGAGGTTTGGGCGGTAAAGTAGTCGCTGAAGTATTGGAACCATCCGAGATTTTGAAGACCAATTCCCCTCGCAGATGTATTTTGAAATGCGTAGGTCGGCTCCAGCAAACCGGATTGACGCTGTTCAATTCCGGCAGGTACATATCCAAACGGGAAAATCAATGGATATGGAATGTCCAAAATGTACAAGCGGGCATTGGTAAAGAAAATTTCCTCCTCTTCCACCACTTTCATCCGCTTCGCCTGGATGTAATAATACATATGCTCGGGCGGACAAGTGGAGTAGATTCCATCCTCAATAAATACCTCATCACGAGACACATTTTTTACTTTTGTCCCGATTAAGTGGCCATCCTGAATACTTATTTCTGCAACCTCAAATTTGCCTCGTTCGGTTTCGTAGTTAAATAAAATTCGAGTACTTCTCAGTTTCTGATCGTCTCGTGTTAGCACCGGATGCGAAAGAGTATCCTGAACAGAACCGGCTGTTGCCATTAGCTGACTTTTGGTGAGATTTAACTCAATAGTACCGGCGGTTAGTTCACCACTCTCATGTGTTACATTGGCAGCTCCATAAAGCATGGCGATTCGTTCTTCTCCAAATGTAAAGGTGAGGGAATCGCGAGCCTGGAAGTTTACGGCATCTTCTGCGGCCTGGCGATCAGCGCTACGATTTTGTGCAGTTTGTTGAGTGCCGGAGCCCGGGCCGCCGCCTAATGGTGGCTGGCCTTGCTGAACACCTTCCGGAATAGTTGTGGTATCCGGTGGAGCCGTTTGCAGACTGTCTGGTTCAATCTGTGCATAGGCATTTTGGCTCCCAAACGAAATGCAGAGAATGAGCAAAAAGAGCCAAAAAATTCGATTTCCGGTGATGTGATTCAGCATGCTTTAAGCTAAGCATCACAGCTCTTCAAACGCAAGGCTGGCTGCTCCAAGAAGTGCTGCATCGTTTCCGAGTGATTCATAGATGATATCAAAATCATCGCGGAAGGGCGGCATCATGTAGTGGATGGCAGTTTCTTTAGCCGGTTCAAGAATAAATTTTCCGGCTTTTGCCACTCCGCCACTTACTACAATTTTTCTGATGTCGAGGATATGTATATAATTAACAATGGCATAGCCAAGTTTCTCCCCGGTTTTTTTCAGGATTTCTATGGCAAGCTCATTTCCTTCTTTTGCTGCATGATAGAGATCCACCGGTTCGAGTTTTTCAAAGTCTTTGTGGAATGTTTTGTACAAAGGATTGTCTTCATGCTGGCGAATCGTGTCCGCTGCGTACCGGCTCAAAAACCGTTGCCCAAGGTAAGCTTCTATCCCGCCGCGCGTATTACTGTTCGACAACGGACCGTGATAATCGATAATCACGTGCCCCAATTCGGCGGCCATTCCGGTAGTGCCGCGGTAAATTTTGTTGTTGTAAATAATTCCACCACCAACACCTGTGCCAAGCGTGATCATAATGAAATCATCAAAATCTTTTCCGACTCCAAAACGGGCGGATCCGAATGCAGCAAGGTTCGCATCATTTCCGATCACACAATCATACTTGGTTCGTTTTTTAATCGCATCAGCTACATTTTCAACCTTGAATCCCGGAAGATTCGGTGGGTTTTTTACCGTTTTCCGATCCATGCTTACCATGCCCGGCATTCCCATTCCAATACCGATCGGCTCCTCATCATGATCTTCCAAAAGATCTTCAACTGCCATGGCAATTCTGTCATACACATGTTCCTTGCCCATGTCGGCATGGGTTGGAATACAACTTGTTTTAATAAATCCTTTCTTTTTATCCACAAGGGCGGCTTTAATATTTGTACCGCCTAAATCAATACCAATTGCAATCATATCTCAATATTATGTGACAACGATTCTATAAGAAGGAAAAATATTTGAAGGGAAGCAAAGGAATTACTCAGTTTTTTCGACTTTGTACACCGTTTCGTCCGGTTTTTTCATACCGTAGTCTTCCCGGGCAATCTTCTCGATCAGGTCCGGGTTGTTTTCAAGTTCCTCAATTTTTTTATCAAGCTCGGCCGCTTTCTTTTCATACTCAGCCGTGCGTTCAATCAGCTCATCTTTTTGATTCTCTAACTGGATTTTGGTCATCAAACTATATGTATCAAAAAACAGGAACCAAATAACAATACAAGCCGCAAGCAGGCTGATCAGCAGGGACTTATTCCAGCGCAAAGGATTTAAATACTCAGTGTTCATGGTTCTGTATCGATATTTTTACGAAATTACTTCAAATTAGGCGTAGTTACAAAACCGAAAACTGCTATTTGTGATTGAGAGGAAACAAAGCGTTGGCTGCTTATTTATATTCCTGTTTGTCCTGTTTGTCCTTTTTGTTGATGCTGCATCAGCTCAGAAAGCCGACACCAGTTCTGTTGAATGGATTGAAGTTTATTTCAACATGCCGGCGGACCATTCTGTGGCCAAAGATAATAATGTAGCCACTGATGAAGCCGATCTTCTTCAGACGCTCATTACGCGTATCGATTCGGCTAAATATAGTATCGATCTGTCAGTTTATGATCTCGAGAATTTAAAAGTGGGAGAGGCCTTGGTCGGGGCCAAAGAGAGAGGTGTTCGGATTCGGATTGTAACGGATTATTACAACCGATTTAATGATCGCGAATTGGATGAAAAAATGTGGGAAATGCTGAGAAGTGCCGGTATCTACAGTATTGATGATGGTGGTGATGTTTTTCATCCGGATGGTTCGGTGACGTCAAACCGTTTGACAGGCGCCAGTTAT
>CAYRDO010000215.1:0-4442 GCA_964422985.1 uncultured Rhodohalobacter sp.
GATGGAACTGGGATGGAGGAAAGACAATATTTGTGATCTGAAAGAGACCGATTACCTGAAGATGATTTTGAAAAAAACCTGTTGGTATACATGCATCCATCCGCTAAGGATTGGGGCGATCATTGGCAGTAGGGGGGATGTCCATCCGGATATCTTTAACAGGCTTGGATATTTTATGGGAACATCTTTTCAGATACAGGATGATATACTGAATCTGATCGCTGATGAGAAACAGTATGGCAAAGAGATTGGTGGTGATATCCTGGAAGGCAAACGAACCCTGATGCTCATTCATCTGATGGAACACTGCAGCCCCGAAGAGCATAAAATGATCACCCAATTTCTCGATACACCGATTCGGGAGAGAGACGAGGAGAACGCGGCAAAGATTCTTGAATGGATGCACCAGTATAAATCCATTGAGCATGCTAAAATTACTGCCAAATACCTGGCCGGTGGGGCCCTAAAAGAGTTTTATTCCATTTTTTCCAGGCTTCCGGACAGTAAGGATAAGGCGTTCATCGAGAGCATTATTCTGTATATGATCAACAGGGAGTATTGAACTGTGATTTCTGTACAACAGAAGAACCTTCAAGCGTCCGATAGGTCCTTGAAGCGTTCCTGTCGAGGGAAGCCTGATTCAATGTGTTTTTGGAAAAGGGGGGAAATCTCCAATCCATTGGCAAATGTCCATTGCAATATCACAATCCTGCTTGTGTAGTTATTTATGTCAACCTCTAACCGGATTCTCAATCCATGATTCATGTAAAGCAGAAAATTAAGTACGATTATGATGTACTGATTGCCGGGGCCGGACCGGCCGGGAGCGGACTCGCTTTCCACCTGGCGTCGATGGGGATTCGTGTTGCGGTGGTGGAGGCCGGTAAATTTCCGCGTGACAAAATTTGCGGCGACGGTGTAAGCCCGGTGGCTTTGGCTGAACTTCATCGCATGGGGATTACAGCTACCAAGAAGTTTGAGAAGGCCAATGAGATCAAAAAAGTAGGGCTGTTTATCAAAGATGAAAAAGTTTCTATTGATCTGACGAAGCCCGACCATCTGCCTTTCCATGCCCGAATTATCCCCCGTCTTCAACTGGATTGCTGGATCTATGAAACAGCAAAAAAAGAGGGTGCCGTCTTTATAGAATCCACGAGGGTGACCGGCTACAAAATTTCGCCGCATGCAGCAATTGTGAATCTGAAAAATGGCACGAAGGAGTATCAACTGAAGGCGAAAGTGCTGGTGGGGGCGGATGGAGGCAATTCCATGGTCGCCCGGCAGATGCGGGGAGCGGTGACAGCGGATGACTTTCAGTTGTTGGGGTTGCGGGCCTACTTTAAAGGTGTCAACGGTCCGAAAGACCGCGTGGATATCTATTTCAGTGAGGAGAGTTTTCCCGGAATTTACTGGCTGTTTCCCGGTGCGAACGGCGGGGCGAATATCGGCATGGCCATGGTATCGAAAACACTGCCTGACAAGCCATCACAGGTGAAAAAATTGCTGATCAACCACATCAAACATAACGCGCAAATCATGGAGCGCATTGCCGGCGCCAAACCCGAGGGAAAAATTAAGGGATGGCCCATCACTTTTTTCAATCCCGACAGCAGAATTACCGGCAATCGGGTACTGTTGATCGGTGAAGCGGCGGGCCTGATCAACCCGTTAAGCGGCGACGGTATTCAATACGCGCTGTTAAGTGCGCACTGGGCTTCGGAAACCCTGGAAACCTGTTTGAAAGAAGATGATTTCAGCGAGCCGGCGCTGTACTCCTTCAGGCAGAAAGTAGATAAAGAGCTTGGTTATGATTTTGCGCTTTCGAATTTGCTGGTGCAGTTTCCACGTAACAAAACCTTCTCCAAAACCTGGATGATGATTCTTTCCATCTTGATATCAAGAGCCAAAAAAGATCCTGAATATGCCTCCATTATCGCCGGAATTTTTGAGGGAACCTATCCCTCGTACGATGCCCTGACTCTCCCTTTCATCATAAAATCGTTAGAAGAGGCGGGAATCGAAGTCGCCAAACTTCTAAAAGATCATGCAGAGGACCCATCCCTGTTTTTGGAAGAAAGCAACACCCTTTGGCAAGATGTTTTCAAAATCACAGAAGATCTGTACAGAGATCCTGTTTCGCAGGGTCAATGGGCGATTCATACCGCAACCAAAACCCTGACCGTGGCCGGTTACCTGGCGGGGAGTATCCTCAAACGGAATCAATCCTGAAGAGGGGTGAGGGTAAATTTTACCGATATGAATGCGAAAGATGGTCGGGGAAAAAACATTCTTGTGAATTCTCGCAATCTCTTGCAGATGAATTGACTAATAAATGCAGAGAATCTGTGAAACTCTGCGGCAAACTCACCGAAACTTTGCGAGAAATAAGTCCTGATAGTTTGGGATTAAATGCCCCTTTAACGGCGTTTTGAATTGTTTTTTCTCACCTTTCTATTCCAATCCAAACTATTTTGGATGGCAATGCAGAATTATATTAAATTAGTCTCATAATAAGAGGGAGAAAAGAAGATGGGTATAAAGTGCAAACCTATACATAGATGCATTCGAACCGGGTCGTTTCTGCTCGTTCTAACCTGGATTATTTTTAATTCTCAGGCATCTTATGCCCAGGATATCTCACCACCGTCCTTTACCTTAGATTTTGAAGAGGGTACCCTTGAAGGATGGCAAAGCAGCGGCAGAGCTTTTGTCAACCAGCCAACATTTTGGGAGCAATCCCTGGCCCGATATCCCGGAGAGGAGTCCCCCATGGAGGGATATTATTGGGTCAGTACCGGTACTCAAAGCAATTCGCTGACAGGTATTTTAACATCCGGTTCTTTCACGATTCCGGACGGAACCCTTAGCTTTTTAATCATCGGAAGCAGTGAATTTGAAACCAGGGTAGAGCTCAATGTCCTGGATCGGATTGAAGGCAGAATCCGGGTGGAGTATGCAACGGGATATGAGGAGGAAGTTGAGATCATAGAATGGGATCTTTCGCAATATGCCGGCCAGATCGGGCAACTCCGGATCATCGATGAATCATCCACCGGCTATATCAGTGCTGATGATTTCTACTTCTCCTATTTTGAAGATGAGTACTATTTTCAAGAGCCATCCATTGCAGTATTTAATCCTCAGGATGTGTACGAGCCTGAAATCCAGGTTCAGCCCACTGTTGAGTTATATGCATCAAACAGTTTAGTCGAAATCGGAAGCGAAGTTGTATTTGAGGCAACTATTGAATCCGACTATGAGGATGTGAGGTACAACTTCCACTTTGGAAATGATGACCAGACCGGGTGGCAGGAGAATCCGGAGATTAGCTACATCTACAATGAATCCGGTCAGTTTGAAGCGTATGTAGAAGTTCTTTTTGACCCGAACCGGGAAACCATTATCAGTCAACCGGTACCCATTGACGTGACGGTGCCGGAGATCAACCTGGTTTTGAATGCCGACAAAACAAACGCTTTAGTGAACGAAACCATCGGGTTTTCCGGCGGGACTGATAACGAGTTAGCATCCCTGGTGATCTATTTTGGAGATGACAATGCCGCAAATTTTGACGGATCAACCGTTGAACACAGGTACCCGATTCCCGGAACATACACTGTACAGCTTGCAGCGTATATACAACAGGAATTTGTGGGCAGCGAGTCCGTAACTATCAATGTGGTCAACCCGACACTGAACCTGGTGGCAGGTGACACATTTGTACAGACAGGTAACTCCATTCTGTTTTCTGTCCAAGTTAATCCGACCCGGCCGGATTTTATATATGAGATCAATTTTGGAGATGGGAATTCTGAAACGGTCGGGTCTCAACAGCAAATTCGACATAGTTACAGTTCACCTGGCGAATACGAAGTAACTGCCAGTGCCGGTAGCCCGGAAGGAGATCTCATCATAAACAGTAATGTACTGGAAATAAATGCAATTCAGGTTAGCCTGACATCTGACAAAGATGAACTGCAGGAAGGGGAGAGTGTCCTGTTTGCAGGCGGTTTAAATCCGCAAATCGGCGAGGCAGAATATCGTTTTACGGTAGGAGACTCCACCTTCACATCACCAACACCGGAATTGGAATACCTCTTCTCTGAACCCGGTGAATATGACGTCGTTTTTTCCGCCTCTTTTGATGACAGAACCTTTCTCAGTAATCCATACACGGTAACCGTTCAGTCGGATGATTTGATCGTGAACCTGATAGCAGGTGCAACGATAGCCAAAGCAGGTGATCTGATAGAGTTTACGGCAACAGGTATACCAACCGGAATGTTCGCCGAATACAACTTCCATTTTGGGGACGGAGAAGAATCAGGCTGGACCCAAAATGCTACCGCAACCTATTCATACAAAAATAACGGGTCTTATAATGCATTTGTAGAAGCTCGTTTATAGGAAGAAAGTTATATCCAAGGCACCATACTTGCCCT
>CAYRDO010000215.1:4452-6584 GCA_964422985.1 uncultured Rhodohalobacter sp.
CCCTGGAAGTCGGAGGATTCCCAAACTGGATCTACTTGGTTGCCGGCGGGCTCTTCATGTTGGTTGCCGGAGGGTACCTATTGTTTAAGGGCAAGCTTCCAAAAAGTCCTGAAGGTCAGTCCCAATCCACCGGTAAAGTCACCACGACTGTTACACCTCACACGGATTTTGGAAAGCAGAGGATCTCTAAAAAAGGATCCCTGAAAATTGGCAGAGAGATCAGATTAAAACCGGTAAAGGATATCGGGAATCAAGGCATTGAGAGAACAGAACCTTTATTAATGAAAGAATGGAGCGATCATGACGAATTCAGCCACTAGTTTGCACCGGGTTTTTCACGGTCAGAAAGATGGAGGACATAAATATGGTGTGGGTCAATCTATTGACGAGAAGACATTAGATACCCTCAAAGAAACGTATAGCGAGAAGAAGGGATCGCTGCTTTGGCCCGATTTGTCTGATGAGATCAAGTCGAAAGCGGATGATCTGCTGAATATCCCGATACCGGAGGTGTTGATTCGGGCGTGGAGAGAATCGGGAGTTCTGAATAAATATACCAACAAAGAGGAGTATGATCCGGAGGCCATTGTTTTCATCGAGCTAAAAGAACACACGATCACATCGAATCACAAACCCCATCTGGATATTGAAATCAATAACAGATCGATCGGGAAAATTACGTTTGAGATCAACCTTGAGCTCACCGTACAGGGCATTATTCTGAAGATCCAGGATGCCAGGATCAAGCAGATCAGAACAGGTATCGTAAAGGCATCCGGAGTGATCAACTGCGAAGGAGTGGAGATCACAAAAAAAGAGAGCGAAGAGATACAACTACCGGGAACCATTGAGCTGGGAGAAGGAATTCCGATTGCTCTTTGAGATAGTGTGCTGCGTCTTGAATATACAGAGCCGATCCTGCACAATCTCAACAACCATCGCACACCGATTCCAGCCGGGGGACTGGGAAGAGAAAACCCTCAATATTTCATAGGAATTTTGGGCGAGATAGGTTTGGGCTTCAGTCGAAGGTGAGTCAAGGATGATACAAGGATGCTACGAGGGAGAACCGTCTTTATTTTATAGTAGACACTCACTTTTTCTGTCATAGATTTTCTCCATTTCGAATGAAGAATCTGTTGCAGCAAAAAGTATTCACAGAAGGTTCATTCAATGAGTGTCCCAATTCGAAGGGGCAATGGGGGAAGGCCGTAATGGGAATGATATCCTGCCTGAAAAAGGCCTCACACAAGGTGCGGACTGGCTTGGCTCTTCACTGATATTACTCCGTGTATAGTCCGTATATACTCCGTGTTTCCTCCGTAAATATTCGGAGAAGTAAAGGAGGAAATACGACTTTGACAGGTGAGAAGCCAAAGGATGATTCATCGATGAATAGAAGAGAATAAGAGGGGAACAAAAGGCATATAGATTTATGAAAATTTTTGAACCCAGAAACAGTCAAAAAAACCTAACCCTAACTCCGGGTTTGCTCCGGACCAAGTCCGTACCAACTCCCGAAAATTGGAGACTTGGTATAGAGATGGTAGAGGCTTGGGATTGCACAGTCTCAATACCGTCATTCTGATGAAAATCAGAATCCCCAAACGTCACAACGGCTGCCCGGCATTAATACGAACCACCCGGAAGGGATCAGAGCCTTGACCTTTCGATGAGGGGTAATCACTTTTTTAATGCGAAAAAAGTGACGAAAAACGTATCGGGAATAGAGATAACTACGTTTTGCGGTTTCAATAGGAGTACGAGATTTCAGTTCGTACGTGCCCCTCAGATCATCCTTCCCGCTATTCCCGCAAAACCATATTCCTCATTCATAGACAGTATAACGTTGGATTCATTACCCATCCCTCCGGACTCGAAGAAAAAATTTTCGGCCTTGATGGATGGAGGAGTAGCTTGGTTTGTTATCAGCACGGGAGAAATCGCTCTGCGCGCTCGCCTTGCGAGCAATTCGCAGAGTGTAACCGTGCGGACAAACCAGGCCCGGAAGCCAGCACAGCCGGGAGGTTTTGGTTACTTTTGACGGTACAAAAGTAACAGGGAACCTTTTAAGAGCTAACCATTTGTTCCAGAATCCACCCCTCGAAAGTAATATTGCCTTTTCAACATCC
>CAYRDO010000216.1:0-6486 GCA_964422985.1 uncultured Rhodohalobacter sp.
ATCCTGCTGAGGTAAAAGAGGCATTCGCAGTTGGATTACAAGAGTTGATCGACTGCCAGAATCTCAAAAAAGAACAATGGGATCTTTCTCAAGCCAGTTTCAACGTACCTTTTTGGACCATTCACGACGTACCGCTTTGGGGAGCTACCGCAATGATGATGAGCGAACTGATTGAGCTATACAAAGAATTTCAACAGTAATTTTATCGGTGGAATCGTGTGAGTTTCCGGTGATTGAGCGCTCTTTCATCCCACAAATCTAGCATATGAAGTTTCTTTCTAAAACCAGCCAATAATTATTTGGCACAATTCTGCCAGAATTTACGCCTATTTAACAAAGCCATGTTGTTTCCAATTTGAAGAAATAACATTTTACCCTCACATAACAAATTTAACTTTCAACATAATGAATATGAATAAGATCAAGTTTCAACTCGTTTTAGTCATCCTGCTATTCATCTGTTCATCTTCACTGTTCGCTCAATCACCGCAAGAAATTTTCGATCAAATGATTGAGCAATACACTAATTCCATTGAAGATGTAGAAACCATGATGATGATCACCCGCATGGAAGGTTTTATGGAAACCGAACCGGATACCACGTACTACAGGAAAGTGATGAATGATGGGTTCCCGAATATGCAAGTTGTAAACTCCGGCTCCAGTACACCTTCAACCAATTATTACAACTTTCAGGAGAACTACGACGCCCTGATTGAAAATTCAACCTATGAAGGTACGGAAACCGTCAATGGCCGCGAAGCTCATGTACTTTTCATTGAAGATGTAACGGCCCTTTATGATGACGTGGTAACAACTCCCGAGGGACAGCAACAACAGCAGGCAGAACCACAAACCGGACGAATGTACATAGATACGGAAGATTACATTCCGGTTCGTATGAGTTTCGACATCAACTATGAGGGAGAATACACCGGCACCGCCGACATGGTAATGTCTGACATTCGAAATGTAGACGGTATGTTGATTCCGTTTATGATGGAGATGAAGATAGATGGAATTTCAAGCTCAATGTCTCCGGAAGATATGGCGGAGGCAAAACAAAGTATGAAAGACCTGGAAGAGCAAATGGAAAATGCCTCGGGATTACAAAAGCGAATCCTCGAACGAGCCGTTAAGCCCCAGATGGAACGTCTTCAGAAAATTTTAGAAGAGGGAGCAATGACCATGAGAACAATTGTTGAGGACGTTCAGACAAACGTAACGATTCCCGAATAAAGCCAAACGACGTTTTTAAATCAGAGGATATGGATACACGTTCATATCCTCTTTTTAATTGGCCTGATATTGAACAGGAACCGCTCGGAACTTCTCACTATTTCTAAAGTCTAAAACATTGAGTAACAGTGAGATGAACGTATATTTCCTTCTCGCTGTTTAGTTATTGAATTGGAAATAAAATAACAGACTAATCATGAGTAATAAAGAAGCATATAAAGAGAAAATCAGAGCTCAATTGGACGAATGGAAAGCTGAAGCTGACAAGCTTCGGGCAAGAATGAAAAAGAAACAGGCTGACGGGAAGATTGATTCCTCGAACTATCTTGATGAGTTGAAAGTAAAACAACAAGAAGCACGAACCAAGCTGAAGCAGCTTGAAGACTCAAGTGAGGATGCTTGGGAAGATATTAAAGACGGGCTAGAGAAAGCCACGGCAGAACTAAAAGAATCCTACAAAAAAGCCCGGGCGAAATTCAGCTAAACCTAAATTGAGTTGACCTCGATAATAATTGTCAGGGAGGATAGATTTCAGATTTATTTTAAATCTATCCTCCCTTTTCTATTTTAAAATTGTTAGTGCTAAACTATTTATGAATTACGCTTGAGAGTTTTAATTAAAGGTTAACAAGACCTTCATAACGGTTCGATCTCAATGAATTCATCACTTCAAATAGGGAAATTTGCAGGGATTCGTGTTCAGATTCACTGGACATTTTGGTTACTCTTCTTGTTTATCGGGTTTCTCGTGTTTTCAAAAGATGGAACCTTCGTCGATCTTTTCTGGCATTCTGTTTTTGTAATAGGGTTATTTGTTTGTGTAGTTCTTCACGAATTTGGTCACGCCCTGACCGCGCGAAAATATGGCATTCCTACCCGAAGCATCACCCTGTTACCCATTGGTGGTTTGGCCAGCCTCAAAAAAATTCCCGATAACCCAAAAGAAGAGTTCATGGTTGCCATTGCGGGTCCCGCTGTAAATGTGATAATTGCTCTTTTGTTAATGCTATTTGTACCGACTGAAACTTTCACTTCGATGGACCCGGAAGCCCTGCAGGAAGAGTTGTCGATGATTACTCCCGCTAATTTTCTGTTTTACCTTTTAACAGCCAATATTGCACTGGTTCTTTTCAACCTCATACCTGCTTTTCCGATGGATGGCGGTCGTATTTTCAGAGCTCTCCTTTCCATTAAAATGGGGCGAATTAAAGCCACCCAAATCGCCGCCTCTGTAGGTAAAGTTCTGGCAATGTTATTTTTTCTCTACGGACTTTTTTATGGCATTTTGCTTTCAGTTATTGCCGTATTTATTTGGTTCGGTGCTCACTCAGAAAATATCATGATTCAGCAAATAGAATTGATGAGAGGGTATAAAATCCGCGACGCCATGATTACCGAATTTACACGACTGAAACCGGATGATGATCTAAAAAAAGCCGTTGATAAGATTCTTGCCAGTACCGAGAAAGATTTTCTCGTGGTTGATAGTGATGATGAAATCGCAGGAATTCTGTATATGGATGATCTCTCCCGGGCACTTCAGGAAACAGGCGAGAAAACCTCCATTCAAAATGTGATGGATACATCCGTTGTTACACTCGAAGCCAATGCTGAGCTATTCAGTGCCTATCAAAAACTGAACAGGAGAAACCGGAACTTCTTTCCCGTGCTCAACAATGGTGAGATTGTCGGTGTGATGGATATGAATAACATCAATGAATTTCTGACCTTCCGCTCAGCATTTGATTATTAGCGAAGAGATTGCCTCTAAGATTTTTGCGCTTTCAGGAGATCCCTGATTTCCATCAATAATTTTTCTTCTGCATTGGGCTCAGGCGGAGGTGAAGGAATGGTTTCCTCTTTTCGTTTCATTCGTTCAAAAGCCCGGATTACTAAGAAAATTGCAAAAGCAATGATCGTAAAATCAACCACTTGCTGAATAAATATTCCGTAATTTATGGTGACCGCCGCCGCCTCTCCTGATGCTTCTTTAAGGGTTAAAACAAAATCACTAAAATCTACTCCCCCTAATAACAAACCGATGGGTGGCATCAAAACATCATTCACAAATGAGGTGACAATTCTTCCAAAAGCTGCACCAATGACTACAGCCACTGCGAGGTCTAATACATTTCCCCGTATGGCAAATTTTTTGAAATCTTGTATAAAACTCATGTGGAAAATAGATTCGTTAAAGGTTTGGTTTCCATTACGTTACATATTCTCCAAATTTTATCAAATAGGTATCAGAAAATGATGCATATTTTTTGAGTGCAATAGTTTGATGAACTGGAAAAAACTGGTTACTCACATGTAAGTTGTTCTATTTCATTAAACTCATCCTTCTGAATTGATCGATGGAAATCTTTAAACTCATCAACTCCCCCAAACCACTGACAAACTTCATTTCTTTCTAATAAACGCCTTTTATTGGAGAAATAAGCCCCATAGAATGAGTAACGCCACTCACAAGCTCTTTTCGCAAATCCATGTAAAACCGGATTGAAATGAATATATCGAATCATATTTGTTAGATATTCTTCATTAGATATTTCAACTCTCTTCAAGTTTTCAGCAAACAGACTTCCTTTTCGTCCATAATATTTATTGAATGCTTTAGAATAAGAAATCAAACAGTTCTTGAACTGCCTTGAAATATTCGAACAAAAGTCGATTTCTGTTTCCAATCCGCGAAGTCTTCCTGCACTTCGCGGATTTTTAATCTCGTTAAAGAACTGTCTTAAATCCTCCTTGGTCTTCACTCTTAACAAAAAATGAAAATGGTTTGGCATCAAACAGTAAGCATAAATCCTGGAAATCGGGTAAATATATTTCTCTTCCTTTCCAAGGAAAAAAAATGTAATTCTCTCCCTCTCTAAAAAGTAAATCCTCTCCATTTGCATGATGATATACATGATAAATTTGATTGGGTAGAAAAGGAACGACAGTTGCGGCCATATTTTGCTTTCTATTATGGTTGAACTTGCTCTAGTTGTAAGATCCTTATTTCACAAAATCCTTACAGTCGCTTTTAAATTTGTGGCTTAAATAGATCCGCGAAGTTTTAGAAACTTCGCGGATCTTGTACATTCCATTCATGATTCAAGCCCGTCATATATCAAAATCATACGATCAAAAAGTGCTGAATGATGTTTCTCTTTCTATTGAGAAGGGAAAAACCGTCTCTCTGATTGGTCCGAGCGGTTGCGGAAAGTCTACGTTTCTGAGAATTATCATGGGCTTGATTGAAGCGGACTCTGGAGAAGTTCTGATTGATGGTGACACGATGAATGACTCGAACGCCCTCACCCTCCGCCGTAAAATGGGATATGTGATTCAAAGCGGGGGATTATTTCCGCATCTTACGGCTCGACAAAACCTAACATTGGTTACGGATTACCTGGGGTGGGAAAAAGAGAAAGAAGCCCAACGGATTCATGAGCTCTCTAAGTTGACCAACATTAACGAATCGATCCTGGATCGTAAGCCGGAGAATCTATCAGGTGGCCAGGCCCAGCGAATCAGCCTGATGCGTGCTCTCATGCTCGATCCGCCAATTTTGCTGATGGATGAACCGCTTGGCTCGATTGATCCGCTTGTTCGGTATGAACTGCAAAATGATCTCCGATCGATTTTCAGGGAGTTAAAAAAATCCGTTTTGCTGGTGACACACGATCTGGGCGAAGCCGCTTTTTTGGGAGATGAAATTGCGCTTATGCACTCCGGAGAAATGATTCAAAAAGGGACCATTCAAGAGATTATTGATCAGCCTGCCAATAACTTTGTGAAAGAGTTTGTCCAAGCACAGCGAAGTCCGCTGGAGGAGTTATAGATGAGATATTTGACACTTTTCCTCCTTCTCTTTTCACTGATGATTGATTCAGCTACTGCCCAAAACCAGTCAGATGAATCTGTAAAAATCGGTACCAAAGTATTTACGGAATCCGTGATTCTCGGTGAAGTTCTCAAACAATCGATTGAATCAGGCGGACATCAAACCGAACTCTACAAACAGCTCGGCGGAACCAGAATTTTGTGGAATGCTTTGGTTGATGGCGAAATCGATGTCTACCCCGATTACACCGGTACGATCATTGAAGAGATTTTGGCCGGTCGGGAGATTGAATATCAAGATGATTTAATCGCCGTTTTAGATGAGTTTGGGATCATGATGAGCGAGCCGCTTGGATTCAATAATACCTACGCTCTCGGTATGAAACGTGAACTGGCAGAAGAGTTAGAGATCGAAACCATTTCGGATCTGCGGAATCATCCTGAACTAATATTCGGATTCAGCAATGAATTTATCGATCGCGCTGATGGCTGGCCCGGAATTCGCGATGAATATCAACTCAATCCGCAAACGGTTCGGGGACTTGACCACGATCTCGCCTATCGAGGAATCGATGCCGGAAATATCGACGTGATCGATCTCTACTCAACCGATGCCGAAATCGATTATTACGATCTGAAAGTACTTGAAGATGATCAGAATTTCTTTCCCGAGTATGAAGCCGTTTTTCTCTATCGGTCTGATTTGATTGAAGAAGTCATTCAGTCGATCACTCGGTTTGAAGGCGGAATTTCCAGAGACGAAATGGTTCAAATGAATGCCGCGGTCAAACTTGAAGGAAAAGATGATGCCATTGTCGCTTCCGGTTTTTTAGCAGAAACCAGCCAAATTGAATCTGAGATTTCTGTTGAGGGATTCTGGGATCGGTTGTGGCGTCACACTCTCGATCACCTCTATCTTGTCGGAATTTCACTCGGACTCGCCATCCTGATTGCCATTCCGATTGGCGTCTTGGCCGTAAAAGTTCAGGCATTAGAAACAGCCGTTTTGGGAGCTGTAGGAATTTTGCAGACTATTCCTTCCCTGGCACTACTTGTTTTTATGATTCCGTTGTTTGGTATCGGTGCTCTTCCGGCCATTGCCGCACTGTTTTTGTACAGCCTCCTCCCTATCGTTCGAAATACGCATTCCGGAATTAAAACCATTTCAGAGCCGGTCCGGGAATCCGCTAAAGCGTTGGGATTACCAAATTCACTCATCCTCCGGAAAATCGAACTCCCGATGGCGGTTCCATCCATCCTTGCAGGAATTAAAACCTCGGCGGTGATAAATGTGGGAACGGCAACACTTGGTGCATTGATTGGTGCCGGCGGATATGGTCAGCCCATTCTAACCGGCATCCGCCTCGACAGCGTCCCATTAATTTTAGAAGGTGCGATTCCCGCGGCGGTGTT
>CAYRDO010000217.1:0-3527 GCA_964422985.1 uncultured Rhodohalobacter sp.
TGTGAAGATTTCTTGAATCAACCCCCTCAGGGCTCATTGGATGCCAATACATTGGCCAATGCCAGCGGGGTTGAAGCAACGCTGATTGCTGCCTATCGAACCCTTGATGTGCCTAACGGTTATGGCGCATTGCAGGGTGGAGCAGCCAGTAACTGGAATTTCGGTTCCATAACTAGTGATGATGCCTACAAAGGAACAGAGGCAACAGATGACGCGGTTTCCACCCAGATAGAGCAGTATAACTGGTCTACAGGTGGGGCTGATGGTCGATTTAATGATACATGGACCAAGCAGTTTGAAGGTGTAAACCGTGCGAACTCAGCTATCCAGTTGTTGAATCAGGTTCGTGAAAATCAACCGGGCGAAATCTCCGATGCACGTGCTAACGGCATTCGCGGAGAAGCACTCTTCTTGAGAGCTCACTACCACTTCGATCTTTATCAGAAGTTCGAGAACATACCTTACTACACCGAGGAAGATGATTCCTTCACCAAAACAAATGAAGGTGTGGACGTGGTTGGTAACCTTGTTTCCGATCTTGAAGAGGCTATTTCGCTTCTTGGCGATACTCCCTATAACGGTGAGACAGGACGTGCAACCGCTTGGTCAGCAAAAGCTTACCTAGGCAAAGTTCACACTTGGGCCGGTAATTATGCTGCTGCCCGAACAGTGCTTGAAGATGTCGTTAATAACGGTCCTTATGCACTTGAGGAGAACTATCACCATGTATGGACCGGATTCAGTGACCTGTACAATGGTTCTGAAACTGTTCTTGCATACCAGGCATCCTCTAATGATGGTGAGCCAAACGGTAATAATGCCAACTTTGGTGAGCGGTTAAATTTCCCTCACTCCGGTAGTCCATTCGGCTGCTGTGGATTCCACCAGGGATCTCAAAACCTGGTCAACTTCTTTAAAGTTGGCTCTAACGGACTTCCTCTTGCTATGGCTGATCCGGGACGTGTGTTCGACGCAACTGCTGCGTGGAACTCCCAGGATGCGGAATTTGATGCCTCACAAAACACAGTTCCCGTTGATCCACGAATTGACTGGACTGTAGGACGTGACGGCGTACCCTACAAAGACTGGGGCCCACATGCTGAGAGCTGGATTCGACAGCCGGCAT
Organism: uncultured Rhodohalobacter sp.; assembly: GCA_964422985.1. Lineage (GTDB taxonomy): Bacteria > Bacteroidota > Rhodothermia > Balneolales > Balneolaceae > Rhodohalobacter. The sequence continues at coordinate 1,127 of CAYRDO010000217.1, forward strand.
TTGGTGGACCGTACAGCCCGAAGAAAAACGTACATGAGCAAGCTAGTGATGCGCAGAGTAACGTTGGTTGGGTGAATACCCAGTTAAACTCTGTGAAGATTCACATTCTGCGATACGCAGATGTAATGTTACAGCTTGCTGAAGCGTATGTTGAAACCGGAAGTCCTGAGCTTGCTCGACCGATCATAAATCAAATCCGTGAGCGAGCTGGTGTGGCCGGACAAGGTCCGGGTACAGACCGTGCAACGATTGCTGTTCCGATTGACGATTCATCGATTACATGGGCGAACTATCAAATCGGGTTGTATCCTGCCGGTTCTTTTGCAGACGTAAATTATGCGCGGGCTGCCGTTCGTGCGGAGCGTCGCCTGGAACTTGGTATGGAAGGAACCCGTCTGTTCGACTTACAACGATGGGGAATCCTGGAACCAACACTTAATAACTACATTGCCGTAGAGCAGAACAGACGAGAGTATCTCACTGCTGCTGCCCAGGTAACCGAACGTTATTACCGGTTCCCAATTCCATCTGTACAGATCGAGCTTAGCCAGGAAAATGGCCAATCTACATTGGTACAAAATCCAGGCTGGTAAGAAACAGAAAAGTTATTATCTGATTTAAATCAGATTTCAAATCCCGGGAGGTTCTCCTTCCGGGATTTTTTTGTTTGTATACCTGATTAAAAATTATGAGAATCCAAAAATCGGATGGATTAGATATTGATTTTAAAATCGATTTATTGTTTTGTTGGGTAACAATAGAATCTGTTCGATTCTTAACGTATTGGAAACTTCACCAAAATTTGATGTCATGAAAAAGTTTTTCACAACGCTTCTTGTTTTATTTATAACTGCACAAATCGCTCAAGCCCAAGTTTCAAGATTCAACGCTCAACAATATGTAGATGAAGAGGGCGATACGTTAAACTATCGAATTGCTTTTCCTGATTTTAGTGGCTCACAAAGTTATCCTCTGTTAATTTTTCTTCATGGGGGAGGTGAACGAGGAAATGATAATTTTGCTCAGCTTAAATGGGGCGTTCAGAATTTTGTAACGGATGATTGGATGAAGACTTATAAAGCAATTGTATTGGCCCCGCAAGTTCCCGATACAGAAGGATCAAGATGGTCAAACTTTGAAGGGGATTTTCGAGAAACCGGTGAACCGCTTACTCTTGGTGATGAACCCGCAAAACCTCTCAAAATGACGATGGAAGTGGTCGATCAGATCATCGAGAATTTCAATGTTGATGAAAATCGAATTTACGTTACAGGGATGTCCATGGGTGGCTTTGGAACCTGGGATGCCATTGCCCGGTGGCCGGAGCGATTCGCAGCCGCAATCCCGGTTTGCGGAGGAGGGGCACCCTCAACAGCCGCAAATTTTGCCGATGTGCCGATTTGGGTCACTCACGGAGCTGATGATCCGACGGTTCCGGCTGAAATGTCACGACAGATGGTTCAGGCTCTTCAGGAAGCGGGAGCTCAACCCGGGTATACAGAATATCCCGGTGTAGGTCATTTTTCATGGCTTCAAACCTATTCGGATGAGTATATGATGGATTGGTTGTTCAGCCAACGTAAGAAATAGATATAGTTAATCTCTTATTCAATATTTCTTTGCGTCCTTAGCGGTTAAAGAATAACCGCTAAGTTCGCTAAGGAACGCAAAGTTAATAAAGCTCGAACATCTCGCTAATTAGGATACGATCTCTTGCATCTTAATCAATGTTTCGTGTATTTACTCAACATGATTAAAAAAGCACTTCTTATACTATTTTGTTTGATGCTCATGTCATATATAGCATCAGCTCATGATCCAAAAACCAATCCTGAGCTTGCCGAACTGAATGATTACATGATGGCCATCCAGACGTTGCGCCATTCCGATTCAGATGCGGAAATCCTATTCAAACAATGGCAAACCCTACGTGAGGAATCATGGAAAATTCGAGAACTGACGGATGAAAAGGGATTGGATATTGATCATTCTGAAGTACAAGAACAGATAAAAATTACTACCGATCTGAGGCAGGAATTATTGCAGAATACCCGTTCTTACTTTAACGAAAAAATGGATCATTTTCCGTCGATCAGTATTGAAGTCGACGATGAAATTTCAATTTCTGAGTTAAGTTCGGAGGTTGAAACTACTGTTGGATCAAGAAAAGTTGTTTTGATTGAATTCAGATCTGATCGTTCAGGCCATACTCATCTTTCATTGGAGAGTTCAGAAAGTGAGGAGATTTTATTCTGGTCGAAAGAAATTACGTTAACGGATTCCCAACCTCGATATACGTTTGTCTACGTTTCGCCGATGGATGAGGGAACCGAAGCGGCCACGATCTCAATCAAACAGGATGATCAATCTCTTGGATCGTTTACAGTTCGTGGCACAGGCA
>CAYRDO010000217.1:3627-4835 GCA_964422985.1 uncultured Rhodohalobacter sp.
CGGTTTGATATTCGGGATGAAGAGACTGGAGAACCACTACCCGTTCGGGTTGAAGTTAAAGACGAAGAAGGAAATTCATATTGGACGCCGCTTCAGGGACCATCCTATTCAGTGAATCGGGAATCAACCGGCTGGCGAACTCCGCTGTGGACATTTCAAAATGGACCGTTTTTCTATATTAACGGCAAAGCTACATTGGGAGTTAATCCTCAAGGAAAAACGGCGCATATCTATCACGGATTTGAATATGTTCCTGCTGAGGTTCAAATTCCGGAAGACGGAGTTGTTACGGAATCACCCAAACGGTGGATCAACATGGAGAACAAAGGTTGGTATTCCGGACACACCCATATCCACACAACTGATATCGGTTTACCGGTTCAATACAGTAGGTTTTGGCCGCTGGTCACACAGGGCGAAGGCCTTGGAGTTTCTGCAATTTTAACCCTTCAGGGTGAACGAGCCGATCATGCGATCTATGCTGATGAGTACCCGATGGGACCGCTGAAAAGTCATTCAACTTCTGATCACCTGATTACATATGGTGAAGAATATCGCAGCAATCCGTATGGGCATTTAGCACTGCTAGGTTTAGATCATTTGATCTTTCCGATTGCTTCCGGCTCACTTGGAGAGGTGGGCGGACCGGATTACCCGCCAAACGAATTTGTATTGGAGGATGCGGTTGAAAAGGGCGGAGTAACCATTGGCGCTCATTTCGGATCATACATTACTGAAGGGGAGCCGGTTCATGCTGCCTGGCCGTCAACCGGTTTTGAGATGCCGGTTAACGTAGCACTGGGAAATATGCATCTCGCGGAAATTTACGGCAACGCGGGACAGCTGGATATTTGGTACAAACTGTTAAACAGCGGTTTTGATATTTTTGCTACCTCGGGACCGGATTGGTCGATGAAAGACACGCCCCGCGCCTACGTGTATCTCGGAAATGAGACATTCAATGTAGATAACTGGCTCGATGGTTTAAAAGAGGGCAGAAGTTTTATCACAAAAGGCCCGATGCTCTTTTTTACGGTTGATGGTTTAAAGCCGGGACATGAAATTTCAATCAATGACTCTACTGCATCTGTTCGGATTGAAGCCTCAGCCTTAAATCCGGAGGGAATGCAACCGGTTGAAATCGTGGTGAATGGTGAAGTTGTGGCAACGGGAAATGAAATCGATCAAACCATTACAATAGACGACAG
>CAYRDO010000217.1:4845-6404 GCA_964422985.1 uncultured Rhodohalobacter sp.
GATTTTTATCAATTTTGAAAATCGTCCAAGAGGATATGCGGAAGAGACCGGGGAATTTATCCAGGTCATCAAGAAGTTAGAGGATTGGGTTCAAACGAAAGCCCTTTTTGAAAGTGACGAGCAAAAAGAAACTGTTCTTGATCTGCTTGAAGAGGGTAGAACAGTGTATGAAAATATCTCAGATCGGGCAATTGAGTTGGGGCGAACGTCACCCTATTTAAACAATTAGTAATTTTGTAGCATATCTTTAAAACAGAATTTTGAGATATTCTGATTAGCGAATGCCACTCAATCGATACTGAATATTTTCCGGTGCAAAACTGTGTCTTGATTCGATCACAATACTGTCTCCGGTAAACCTACAGATAAGAGTCTCCGTATGCGGACTTTCAATATACCTGAGGGTTAATTTAAGTGTTGAGTAGTCGAGCCAGGTGTAAGCCCCCGCAACTTTATAGGGTGAAATTCCCGTCATGCTTGCTGTGGCGTTTTGTAAGAGATATGGTCCACGTTTGGTCGTCTCACCAAATTTCCATTCACCGGAACCAAAACCAATTTCATGAACAGCCGTTTTGGATTTTAAAATCAGGTCCAGAGATCCCCCGTTGACTTGAAAAGCCACACTTTCCATATCTAAATCATTTTCATATAACCGAAATGTTTGTTCATGGATTTCCTCTTCGAGGGTAGATGTCGTTTCCTCAGGAATGGGTAGCGATAGAGATTCCAATTTCTCACGGAGTGAGGTAAGAGCGTCTTCATCTGATGGAAGTGATTCCTCATGAAATGCCGGCAAAAGATACTCCCAAACAAGGTTGAGCTGTCCTTGCAAATCCGGTGTTTCAGATGTGTAAATAACAACAGCATCTAATTCAGGCAGCATAATGATGAACTGCCCAAAAGCTCCATCCGCACGAAATGCATTATGTCGCGTTCTCCAGAATTGATATCCATATCCCTGGAGCCAGTCACTGGAATCGATTGTCTCTTGGGGTGCATCGGGAGCTTGTTTGATGTGCCCTTTCGTGGCTTCCTCAACCCACGATTCCGGTAAAATCTGCTCACCATTCCACACTCCATTATTAAGATAGAGTTGACCCAATTTGGCCATATCCTCTGTTTTAACACGCAGTCCCCAGCCGCCGGTATTTACTCCGGATGGTGAAACTTCCCAATCAACTCCTTCAATTCCCAAAGGTTCAAACAGCCGAGGCTGCAGATAATCAATAATTTTCTGACCGGTAACTTTCTGAACAATAGCAGATGCCATATATGTAGCAACAGAGTTGTATAAAAATGTTTTACCGGGTTCATTCATAATAGGGTGGTTTAAAAAAATCTCCTCCCAATCTTTGCCGCCCGGACGAACTTTTGCTGTCGGATCGGATTCGTGTCCCACCGCCATCGTCAACAGATCTTGGATTGTCAGTTGCTCCAGGTAAGGACTGATTGAATCGGGGAGAGCTTCATTAAAGAATGAGATGACCTCATCATCCACAGAAATCAAACCTTCACTGACCGCAAACCCAACTGCAGTTGAAGTGAAACTCTTGCTCACA
>CAYRDO010000218.1:0-6382 GCA_964422985.1 uncultured Rhodohalobacter sp.
CGCGTGGAATCCTATTCCCACTTCATCTGAACCATTCCGAATCGGCTGCCGATCGATGGGACCTGATAATATCGACCCCTGGGTGGAACAACAAGTGAATGATTTCCTGAAGAACGATGGCGGATGGTTGGTGCTAAATGTTCATGGCCTCGACGATGAAGGCTGGGGGCCGATGAGCACCACTTATTTGAAAAACCTGATACAACGTTTGGTCAAAGTAGAAAAATTGGAAATTCTCCCGGCCGGAGAAGTGGTGAGACGAACCATCTCCTGATACTTGGATCTATCGGCTATTTTCAATTAGCACTTCAGGAGTTGGGGTTTAGAATGCGCTATTTGTCTATTTCTGTTATCCGAACTCGCTTCACTAAACCAAAACAAGTGATGAAGCCGCAATCGCTTTCGGTTTTTATCATAGCAAGATTTATATAGTTTGGAATGAATTTTTGGTACAAATATTTTCCATTCTGCAATTAATCATCTATTTAACTCCTGTGAGAAAGCCCAAAAAGGACGTTTAATTATTTTGTGAAATCAATCTTCCACAAAAGTGGAATGAAAGTCACTCGACATGATCAAAAAATATCATCCTAAATGAATAGTGCATATTGTTTGAAATCATGAGTAATTCTTTGACAAAATTTTTTGATCTTGGGCCGGCACATCGATTGGCAAGAGCCAACTATATCCCGCGGGTTTTTGGGTTTGCAGCGAGTTACGTAATAATTTCCCTGCTAGTTATTGAAAAAGGATGGTCGAATCTGAATTTCTATCTCTTAGGATTTTGGTTTTTAATTTATCCTCAAATTGTATATCTGGCTGCCCGGGCATTCTCAAACAATAAGAAGGTTGAAATAAGAGCCATGATGGTTGATACCCTTGTGTTGGGGTATATAACGGCTCACATTCACTTTTCGGAGTGGATGTTTTTCGCCTTTTTATCAGCTACTGTGCTCAATAATATTATGGTAGGCGGCAGTAAACAATTGGTGCAGGCATTAGCACTATATGTGTCGGGGATTTTAATATTCGCGGCAACAAGCGGTCTTGTGTTTGAATTTGAGGCACCGCTGCGGATCGATATTTTGACCATCCTCATCATTTTATTCTATATGGCAATTATCGCGTCAACATTTTATAAACAGACCCGAAGGCTGGCAAACATAAAGATGGAGCTGGAGAAAAAGAATAAAGAGTTGGCAGAAACCCTGGAAGAACTGGAACTCACGAGAAACGAACTTATAGAGAAAGCGCATAAAGCCGGCATGGCTGATGTAGCAACCGGAGTATTGCACAATGTTGGCAACATTTTGAATAGTATCAACGCCTCAACATCGGCCATGAATGAAACACTAAAAAATTCTCAAATAAAGAAACTCGAGAAAGCGAACAACCTTCTGCGGGAACAGATTAATGAGTTTGTTTTTGAGGATCCTAAAAAGAAGATGCTGCTCGAATATTTTCTCAAAATTGAAGAGCCGATTAAAAAAGAGTATGAGTACCTGACACGACAAAAAAACCGATTGAGAGAAAAGGTTGATCTCATAACAGATGTAATCTCTACTCAACAAGATTTATCAAAAGCTTCTTCTTACACAGAAGAGGTCAATTTGCAAAAACTCTTTGAAGATACACTGGCGCTTAATGCCGGTAGTATAGAGCGGCATGGCCTTACAATTGAGAGAAATTATGAGGATATACCTCCCATAATGATTGAAAAAACAAAGGTGATGCACATTCTTTTCAATATGCTCAACAATGCCAAAGAATCGATGAATGAGGCAAATGTTGAAGAGAAAGTATTAAAGGTTAGATTCTGGGAAGATGCTGAGTATGTACATTTGTCAATCACAGATAATGGAGTCGGAATTAGAGAAGAAAATATGAACAAGATTTTTAGCCATGGATTTACTACAAAAAAGACAGGCCATGGCTTTGGTTTACACAGCAGTGCAAACTATATAAAAGAGATGAAGGGTAAAATTCGTGCCTTTAGTGACGGTCCCGGGAAGGGTGCTACATTCAGGCTTTCCTTCTCCAAGTCATTTCGGGGGCGCGAACGGATCAATTAATTATTTTTTTAGCTCAGTATGTATCTTGATCCATTCAGTAATCTCTTTCAACGCAATGGGCGAAAACGTCTGCTCGATTTCTGAATACTCCAACATTGATCCCGTCTCGCTTTCTTGGAACATGTGATTCAATCCCTCCAATTCTTTAATCGTAAAATCATCATTGCCTGCTTCTTCTAATGCCTTTCTGATTGGCGGATGATTCATCTCCGGCGGTACCTGAACGTCCTTCGATCCAATTAGAGAAATCACCGGAATCGTAATTTTTCGCAGCTCATCTGCCGGATCATGATTGTAGAAAAACTGACTCCAGGGTCGTAATGCTCCTTCAACTTGCTGTTCTATAAAAGCGTCAAAATCTATACCATCAGGAAGAAGTTCAGCCAGAACTGCTTTTGAATTTTTATAATGTTGAGTCAACTCCTCTTTTTTTATTTCGTTGGGTTGATTAGATGATGCAATTTCCACTGTTTCATCGATAAAACGATTGTATACTTCACGATCCGAGACTTCAACATCCAAAAGGGTTCGTCCCTGCATTCGAGAAATCTCTTTACCGGGCACGCCAGTGCCAGCCAGCAGTATCATAAATGAAACATCATCCGTTCTGTTGACCACAATCGGTGCGATCAAACCGCCTTCGCTATGGCCGATTAATCCAATCTTATTGTGGTCAATTTCATCTCGACTCTTTAAAAAGTCGATGGCACTTAGCACATCATTTGCAAAATGCCGGGAGGTTGCTGTGGCAAAATCACCGGTTGATTCTGCGGTTCCCCGGTCATCATATCGCAAAACGGCGATCCCCTGCCGTGTTAAATAATCGGCCAAAACCAAGAATGGCTGGTGACCAAAAACTTCCTCGTTTCGGTTTTGAGGTCCACTTCCCGAAATAAGAATTACAGCCGGGAAAGTACCATTTTCCTGAGGAAGTGTGAGCGTCCCTGCCAAAGTCAGTGAATCTCTTTCATTTTTAAAAGTTACCTCCTCTACGTAATAGGGATACGGTTTTGCAGGTTCTTGCGGGCGCACATAGGCTTTCTTCTCTACTTCATCTCTCGACATATTGAGTTCAAACGATTGTCCGCCTTGATTCCAGGTCCCGATTAGCGAATCACTTTTCAACTCACCCTCATAAAACGCACCGATATTCGTGGCTATTAGCTTTAGTTGCTCATCATTAAATTCAGTGGTAGTAAACGGAATATCCATCGCTCCCTGGTCCGGGCTGTCGAACGTTGCGGTGTACCCGCTGTCACTTTGCTGGATGTGGAAGACCAATGTCAATTGAGTTCCCATCACCTCAAGAACACCATTCCAATCGCCGGTTACATCCTGTGCTTTCAGATTTGATATCAGAAATGATATCAAACAAAGTATGAGTGCTATTATTTTCTTTTTCATGATTTTTCTCGTTTAGAGTGAGAAGGCAAAAGTGAAACGAGGTATAATCGACTGCCGAATTTGTCGGCTGTCAAATTTATGGATTGGATCTGGAATGATTCGGCAGGCGAAAAAATCAATCGCCAGCAGAACCTTTCACTTCTGCCTTTTGCCATTTCACAACTCACTACTGTTCATCTTCAAAAATGTCTTCAATTTGCTTCTCAAAAAGCCGTGCTATCTTAAACGCCAATGGTAAACTTGGATCGTATTTTCCCGTTTCAATGGCGTTTACGGTTTGGCGAGAAACTTCAAGTGCATCCGCCAGATCTGCCTGGGTCCAATCTCGTTCTGCTCTCAATACTTTCAATCGATTCTTCATTTGTACCTCTTCATGTTAATAGCTATTGAAATGAGATATGTAACCCCCATTAACATGATGAGAAAACCTATCTCGGCATCAAACGGAATAACGTTTGTGATATCCAGCAGTGAATACGAAATACCTCCTACCAAAGCTACGCCAAGCGTAACTCCCATCGCTTCGAGTTGTACTTTCTGCATCATCTCATCCTGTAATTTTACATGATGAATATTTGCTTTGATCATTCCAATCCCGACACCGATATTCAATAATATTACCAGAAGGTTGATCAGGTCATTCTCTCCCCAAAAAAGTGTAGGCCCAAATGCAGGAATTGCAACCGTTATCACCCACAAGAATGTCCAGATTGCGAGGCGGGCCGTAGATTTCTTGGTTCGTTTTGACCAATCACCTGAATTTATTTTTTGTTTTTCCATAAGTCTATGTCATTTGTCTTTATGTTAAGTACACTTTACATATGATAGACAGGTTTAGATATATTGTCAAGTACCTTTTACAAAATATTTAGTGTGTTTTACATTTTTCGATTTGCAACTGTTCTTATCATTTCTAAATTGGAATTGAATATTGTATTCTATCTGATCAAATGATTCAGCCATGAACCTCAATCTTTCTTCCCAAAAACAGAGAACATTTGATGCCATCGTCGTAGGAACGGGAATCAGCGGGTGCTGGGCGGCAAAAGAACTCTCTGAAAAAGGATTAAACACTCTTGTACTTGAGCGTGGACGGATGGTAGAGCACATCAAAGATTATCCCACCATGATGAAATACCCCTGGGAACTGCCTTACGCCAATGAACTGACGCATGAAGAGAAAACGGAGATCTATCCTGTGCAAAGTCAGACCGCATACGCTGTAAAGCAGGATACCAAGCACTTTTTTGTGAAAGATTCCGAGCATCCCTATATCCAGGAAAAACCATTTTTATGGACTCGCGGATACCAGGTGGGCGGGCGCTCATTGATTTGGGGCCGATGGGTGTACCGCCGCGGAAACTTAGAGTTGGGAGTTTACGAGCAGGATGGTGTAGGTATAGACTGGCCAATTCGATACAAGGATATTAAGCCGTGGTACGATTACGTGGAAGATTTTATTGGCGTAAGCGGTAATCAGGATGGACTTTGGCAAATTCCGGATGGTAATTTCCTGCCGCCTTGGGAGATGAATTGTTTGGAGAAACATGTTCGGGATGAATTAGAGAAAAAATTCAAGGACCGCGTGTTGACCATTGGCAGAACCACGAATATTACCCAACCTCACGGTGGCCGCGGAAAATGTATGGCGAGAAATTTGTGTCGCCGTGGTTGTCCCTACGGAGCCTATTTCAGCAGCAACGCCTCTACCCTTCCGGCAGCCGAAGCCACTGGGAATATGACACTTCGGCCAAATTCCATCGTCCATACCATTTTGTATGATGAACAAAGTCAAAAAGCATCCGGTGTGAGGATAGTGGATCGTGAAACGAAAGAGACGATCGACTTTTATTCGAATATCGTCTTCCTGTGTGCCTCCACGCTGGGATCGACGAGTATTCTCCTGAACTCTGTTGATAACACCTTTCCGGATGGAGTGGCAAATAGCAGCGGCGAGCTGGGCCACAACCTGATGGATAACCATTTCCAGGTCGGCGCATACGGAACATTTGATGGATTTGAAGACCGATATTATAAAGGCCGACGACCGGTGGATGTACTTGTCCCTCGTTTTCAAAATTTGGATAAAAAAACGAAGCGATCAAATTACTTGAGAGGATTTTCAACATATGGCTGGGCAGGACGGCAGGGCGTTGGCCAAGGTGATCCGATGGATTTTGGTGCTGAATTTAAAGACCAACAATCAACTCCCGGACCATGGGAAATGACATTTTTGGCATTTGGCGAATGTCTGCCACAACACAAAAACCGTGTATATTTGGATCATGAAAATGCCGATCAGTGGGGGCTACCAAAACTGGTAATCGACATGGAGTTTGGGGAAAATGAAGCTGAGATGAGGAAGGAGATGGAGTCATCCAGCGCAGAAATGTTAGAAGCTTCTGGTTTCAGAGATATTGGAACATTCAACGATGAAAGTCCTCCGGGGCTCAGTATCCATGAAATGGGAACGGCTCGAATGGGGCGTGATCCAAAAACCTCTGTGCTCAATAAATGGAATCAAATTTACGACATTCCAAATGTGTTTGTAACGGATGGATCATGCATGGTATCTAACGGCTGGGGAAATCCGTCGTTGACGTATATGGCACTCACTGCCCGTGCCTGTGATTATGCTGTGCGAGAACTGAAGAAGGGGAATTTATGATTGATCTTCTCCTGTTTTAAATCAAATCACTCTAAAGTTTCACTGTAAAACAATGAGAAAATTTGTATGTTCGGTATACACAAATAACTACTCGAACAAAGCCTACTGATTATGAAACAAATCTTGATTTTACTTGCGCTGGTTTTTGGCGTATCACAAATGGCCTCTGCTCAAGTTGAGCGACCTCCAATTATTGATATTCATGTACATACCATGAAAGTAAATCCAAACTGGGCTT
>CAYRDO010000219.1:0-6360 GCA_964422985.1 uncultured Rhodohalobacter sp.
GAGGCGAGATCCCGCACAGCAAACATGTCCCTGGTTAAAGAAAATCGCATTGATAATGCCCTCAACGGTTTGATCGAGCGGTGCATCTTCAAAAACAATGTTAGGGCCTTTGCCACCAAGTTCGAGTGTATATTTCTTATCTGTTCCGGCCAGGGATTTTTGAATGATTTTTCCAACTTCTGTCGAACCAGTAAAAGCAATCTTGTTTACTTCCGGATGATTCACAATTTCTGAACCTGTCTGACCCGCTCCGGTTACAATATTCACAACGCCATCTGGAAGCCCGGCGTCGCTGCAAATTTCTGCAAATTTTAAAGCCGTGATCGGAGTTGTTTCAGCAGGTTTTAAAACTACCGTGTTTCCTGTTGCCAGGGCAGGGGCGATTTTCCACGCTAACATCAACAGCGGAAAATTCCATGGGATGATTTGCCCGCAAACGCCAAGTGGTTCAGGAGTTCGGCCCGGAAACGCATATTCCAGTTTATCGGCCCAGCCTGCGTAATAGAAAAAATGAGCGGCTGCGAGGGGTACGTCAACATCGCGGGATTCACGAATCGGTTTTCCGCCATCCATTGTTTCGGTGATGGCCAATTCCCGTGACCGTTCCTGGATCATCCGTGCAATTCGATAAACATATTTTCCGCGCTCACGACCGGAAAGCTTCGACCATGTTTTTTTATATGCTTTTTGAGCTGCCTGAACCGCTTTGTCGACATCTTCTGAAGTCCCCTCAGCAAACTCTGTCAACACTTCTTCATTGGCGGGGTTGATCGATTTCATATACCGCCTCTTTTCCGGCTCAACAAACTCTCCGTTGATATAGTGATTATAGGTCTCTTTGATCTCTACAAAATCACTGCTTTCAGGAGCTGAACTGTATTCCCAGAATGAATCAAAATCCAGTTTCAAATCCGAATTTGGCGATGTTGGCTTCGGAGTTCCGTTTGTCGCATCAGTTGACGCTTTTTCTTTAGTCTCGGACATATTTTCTTTTTCACTTTTCACGTTTGTCTTTTCACTCCTAATCATTCGAAAAATAATAGCTGCTTTGGTACACACCTGTTTCCTGCTTAACAATTTGCATCAGCAAGTCATTTGTCAGGGAACTGGCTCCGAAACGGAAATAGTCCGGGGTCAGCCAATCGGATCCAAGCGTTTCTTTCACCAGAACCAAATATTGCAGCGCCTGTTTCGCTTTCCGAATTCCACCGGCCGGTTTCATGCCAATCATTTTTCCCGTCTCGCGATAAAAATCCCGAATCGCTTCCAACATCACCAACGTAACCGGCTGCGTGGCCGCGGGGGAGATTTTTCCGGTTGAGGTCTTAATAAAATCAGCCCCGGCATGCATCGCGATATCACTGGCTTTTCGAACATTCTCATAGGTTTCCAGTTCACCGGTTTCCAAAATTACTTTCAGGTGAGCATCACCGCAAGCTTCTTTGATGGCTGCAATCTCATCAAACACAAAATTATAATTGCCCTTCAAAAACTCCCCGCGAGAAATAACCAGATCCTCTTCATCGGCTCCCTGGTCCACGGCGTATTTAGTTTCGTCGATTTTTTAGTGCCGTTTTGCCATTCCTCTCGGGAAAGCTGTGGCCACACTGGCTACGTTTATATTCGATCCTTCAAGTGCTTTTTTTGCGGTTGCTACCATGTTCGGATAGACACAAATTGCCGCAACGGTTGGTAGATCCGGCATTGGAGCATACGGTTGTTTCGCCTTGCTGCAGAGCTGAATCACCTTTCCTTCAGAGTCTTTTCCCTCAAGGGTTGTGAGATCAATCATGCTTAAAGCCAATTTCAATCCCTTAACTTTCGACTCTTTTTTGATGCTTCTGGAATTCAGTCGGGCAACCCGTTCTTCCACGCCAATCTGGTCTATCGGAATTGTTTGATTAAAATCCGGAATAGTCGTTGAACTCATAATTTTTTTACTTCTTTTCTTTGCATACAATGTACGGATTATCCCCGCTGAGAGAAAGTGATTATGTCTGTGGAGTTCTTACAATTATTCACAAAATTATCATTAAGAAATAGGCATTCATCGGGTATTTGGTGTATAACAGACAGAACTATAGATAGAATTCATCCTTTAGTATTTATCATGAGAAAATTATCCTTTGCTCTCGTTTTAATCTCATTTTTCCTATTTCTGATTTCTTGCCAAGACACAGAGAATGAAATTTTGGAGATGCGAGTTAGTCATCATCAACAAACAGGATATGGATTTATTGGTCCTCGAATTTTGTATCGCGTTCAGGTAGGAGATGAGATAGGAGGAGAAGAATGGAATGGAACATTTACTATCGAAAATTTTGATTACGAATGGGGATACACATACGATATTTTAGTCGCCAAAAAGTACTATAATTACGATGGTCCGGTAGCGGACGCTCCTGAATTCCGATATGTATTTCTGAAGGAGTTTTCGAAGCAGAGAGTAGAACCGGGAACTCAATTCGATCTTTTTTTAAAACGTACCTATGATGACGGTGTCGCAGAAAATCTTGTAGAAGAAAATAAGGAAAAGGGATTTACGATCCTCGGAACTAAATCATTCGATTGTGCAGATCTTTGTGATGAACTCACGAAAGAGAGAGAGGACAGAACTGTTTTAACAGGTACATTTGAATTTTTGGATGACGGCAAGATCAAACTTGTAGCTCTGAAGAGCCAATTCTTCAGATAAAATGCTCAAGAGGTACTCTATCAATTTAAATATTGACTACTAATCTGCAAAAGTGAATCAGCCTCTGCCAAAAAAGCATTTGACGTATCATAATGCTGCTCGAGAATCGTAATGGATTTCTTGAGTAATGAATCAGCAACTGCATATTCCTGAATTTCAAGTTCATACTTTCCCTGATTGGCATAAGCCCGCCCAACATTAGGATGGTTTTCTCCGAAATTCTTTACGAAATTTTTGAGCCCCGCATCACCATATTTCACAGCGTCAGGATAGTTTTCGGCGTTATAACAAACCTCACCATAGGTGAACATCATGTAGCCGTAATAGGGATGATCCGGTCCATAATTATTCTGAATTATCGAAGTTCCTTTCTCAATTTGTTGCAAAGCAGATTCATGACGACCGGTTTGACTTAGCACCGTTGCATATTCGCGAATGGCAAGTGCATACCTAAAATGGTTGGCTCCATGCTGCTTCCGGTTGATTTCAACCGACTGTTCGATGTATTCAAATGCCTGATCAAAATTACCAAGTCCTCTTTCAATATTCCCCAAAAGATGGAGTGTTGAGCCAACAAGCTGATGATCGGGATTAAAGACATTTAACCGAATTTGATACGCTTTTTGGGCTCGTTCTTTTGCTTTTTCAAAATCTGAAACGGTGGCATATACAACGCCCATGTTGTGATAGAGCGTTGCAATTCGGGCATTGTTTTCATCAAATACTTCCAATTTTAAATCAAGTGCCTGCTCCAGGTTTTCGAGTGCCTGCTGATTTTGTCCCATATTTTTAAACGCCCGTCCGCGATTGTTGTATACGTTGGCTAACATATCAACCACTTCACTGTTTTTTTGGCCGAAGTTTTGAATCAGCCGAACATCCAGGTCAGACAGCAGCGAAAGTGCTTCCTGATGATTTCCCAGTTCCATCAAAAAGTCGCTGTAATTTAACTGGTGATCTATATAGTTCAACGAATTTTGTAACTGATTGGCTTGGAATAGAGAGTCCGTAAGTTGAAAATAATGCTCTGCTTCTTCCATATTGCCAACCGTTTCCTGCCATTCTGAATATTCGGTGCCGATGGCAAGACTTTCCTCGGTTTGCCGATCAAGAGAGTCCGTCAAAAGTGTCATTGCCCTTTCAAGCGTTACTCCAGCTTGCTCAATGTCTCCGTTATTAAATTGAATAGATCCAATCGTTCCGAGAATCGTAGCCCGGTTAAGTGCAGAAATATCATTCTGTTCAAGCAAATTTATTCCACGATTCAATGCATCGTTAATGGTAATTTCATCGCCGGAATTTTCGCTGGGATTGTTTAGCTCCAGCATGGAAACCAAGAATTCAGTAACCTCTTCTGCGCGTTCCGCTTCAAGCTGTGCAAAATCACGTTCTTGCGCTATTCGGTTGGTATAGTAGGCTGTTAATACGATGATCAGAATCAAAACACCGGAAGTAATATAGATCCCTTTTTGATGCCGTTTGAAAAACTTTTTGGTTCTGTATCTGATCGAATCGGCATGTGCCGAAACCGGAATTCCAACCTGGTAATTTTCAAGGTCTCTAAGAAAATCATTGGCCACGCGGTACCGCTGATCGGGTTCTTTTCGAATCGCTTTAAGAGCAATGGCATCCAAATCACCCGTAAGTTTCTTCTTGGAAGGTGTAGAATCCGAACGAGAGGAGGGGCGAGGAGGCTCTTCATTCAGGATTAACTGTTCCGCTTCGTAATGAGAAAGGTCATCTATATCAAACGGACCAATGCCTGCAAGTAACTGGTAGAAAATGACGCCCAATGCATAGAGGTCCGTGGCCGTTGTGATATTTTTTTGGCGAATCTGTTCTGGAGCAGCATATCGAAGAGTAAGAATTCTTGATCCTGTTTGAGTAATATCTTCCGATTCATCCTCCATCAATTTTGAGATCCCAAAATCAAGGATTTTAACATTACCCGCTTTATCGATGAAGATATTACCCGGTTTGAGATCACGGTGAATCACCAAATTTTCATGCGCATACCGAACGGCCTCAAGAACTTGTTTGAATAAGTCAATTTTCTCCTCGACGGTACACTGGTTTTTCTCACAATAGTCAGTGATCGACATCCCCTCGATGTATTCCATAATGATATATGGAAAACCATCGGAAGTTGTACCGCTGTTGTAGAACCTGGCAATATTGGGGTGATTCATCCCCGCGAGAATTTGCTGCTCGCGTTTAAAACGACGAAGATTATCGGCACTCGCCCGGCCGTGTTTAATGATTTTAACGGCAACTTTATGATCCAGCTCCTCATCTGATCTTTCCGCCGTGTAAACACCGCCCATACCACCTTCGGCAATTTTTTCACGAATGGTGTAAGCTCCGATCTCTTTTCCGATCAGAGAATAATCCATCGAAATTGAACCGAGGTCATCCGCAATTTCACTCAGAAGCTCCTCTCTGTAAACCTCTTGTTCTTCCAGCCATCCTTCCGATTCATAAATAGAATCGAGAAAAGCTGTAACCTCACTTTTTAACTCTTTATCCTCGCCGCATTCACTGTCAATATATCGTTCCCGTTCATCCTCAGGAAGTTCTAACACATTATCGACAATGGTTTTAATGGTTGTCCACTCAGATTTTTTCATAAAATTCTTTGATTTCTAATGATGAACCTCAAGCATATATATGCGATGGATCAGATAAAAAAATGTCATGTTTTATGAGGTTTTAAAAATTCTTTCTTTTATGAAAATGGGATGCCTCGAAAAGTGGACATATAAAAAAATAAAGTGATCTTACATATACCTTAAACAAAAAAGGCGGCCCACGAAGTGAGACCGCCATTGATAAAATGATTTTTTCGAAATAAATCAGAAATCAGAATCATCACAGATGGGTTCGAAAGAATCAAGATCTTTATTACTTCTGTTAAATAACTCAGTAAACTGAAGGCCGGCAAATGTCTGCGTTACTGAAAGTATATTGTTGTTAACGCTCACGCGAACCGTTACTGTATCTTCCGGATCATCGTCAATCATGAAGGTAACTTCATCCCCATCAATGGAGATGATTTCATTTCTTGAATACTCATAACACTCAGGGCCTTCATCAAAATCATCGCCCATATAATCATAATTATGAATAACCTCGTCATCTACATGAATATAGTTGATGTCGCCTTCCTCTGAATTGAGTTGCCACAGTCCTTGTATATCAGCCAATAATTCTTCTCCTGCGTCATTGTTATTATTATCATCGGAACAAGAAGAAGCAATAGAAGCCAAAACTACTAGTATAAGCAGGCTTTTTAATTGTGATTGCACACACATTTTTGCATTCCAGATACATCTGTATCGAATAGTTAAATTGTTAATTTATAGGTAGTTGCTGAGTGTTCCTGGTTTTAAGTTCGAACAATCAGAATATAATTTTACGGAGTTTTGGATATTCAAAACAATAGGGGGCAAAATTATATTTTTATAATTACCAAAGGGTTTAGGGAAGTGATGTGACGCTTACTAATCTGGCATTTACAACTGAATTATTAAAACTAGAGAGAACGTGTTCTTAAGTGGGTACTCACTTCTATTTTCGTTATATTGAAAAGCTATTCAGTAAAAGAAATAAAGAATCATAAACCCTATTAGTAACCGATTTTAATGAGTTCGTACGATCCTTCAAAA
>CAYRDO010000220.1:0-6338 GCA_964422985.1 uncultured Rhodohalobacter sp.
TGGAATTTTGATGGCGTATCTGCCGGCGCATGAAGGGGGCCGGGCGATATCCGATATTTTGTTTGGAGACCAAAACCCGAGCGGACACCTGCCATTTACCTACCCCAGCGATTCGAATGATATCGTACCATACGATCATAATTATACCGATGAAACGGGACCTCTCGGGTTCAACCCGGAGTGGGAATTCGGTACCGGCCTGAGTTACACAAGTTTCGATTATAGCAATCTGATGGTGAGTCAATCTACGTTTGGTCCCAATGATGAGTTGGAAATTTCCGTGGATATCACTAATTCAGGGGATCGGTCCGGAAAAGATGTGGTTCAGCTCTACGTGAGTGATCTTGTGGCAAGTATAACACCACCGGTTCGGCGACTCCGAGGATTTGAAAAGGTTGATTTAGAACCCGGCGAAACGCAAACCGTAAGCTTCTCCATCACTGCCGATGATCTCGCTTTTATAGGAAGAGACAATGAGTGGATCACCGAAGCAGGAGAGTTCAAGATTCAGATTGATGAGTTAGAAGAAACAGTTACCTATCAGAAATAGGGAATTTGAAAGGGCATGAAAGAGCTGAGGGAATGGTCCTTCAGCTCTTTTTTTTGATTTCTACCTATCCTGACTTTCGTTATAACTAACCATCCATTTGATACCGAATTTATCCTCGAACATTCCGAAATAGGCTCCCCAAAAGGCATCGTGCATATCCATTTCCACCACTCCGCCCTCAGATAAACCGTTAAAAAATGTATCCGCTTGTTCTTTACTGTCGGCCTGGATAGAGATATAAAAATTATTTCCTGGCTGAACGGTTTGATTCATCGATTCAAGCGCATCAGTTCCCATAATCATATTACCATCGCCGATGGGAAGGGCTATATGCATCACTTTATTTCGTTCATTTTCGGGCAGTTTATCACCTTCGGGGGTATCCTTAAACCGGCTAATTCCCCCGATAAACTCACCGCCAAATATGGATTGATAAAATTGGAACGCCTGTTCGGTGTTTCCCTGGAAATTGAGATATGGATTGATTGTTGGCATGATCGAATTGATTAGTTTTTTAAATTTGTCATTGCGAGACAACGTGATTTTCGGTGTTGCGGCAATCCCTAACACTGATACTGTTAAGAGATCGCCACGTTCCATTCACTGCGTTTATTCCACTCGTGATGATGAGTATAAGTTTACTTTTTAACGGTATTCAAAAACTCACCTAAACGTGCAAGTGTTTGCTGTCCTCCTTCAACCGCTCCAAATTTTGCAGCTTCTTCCTTAGCCTTTAAGGTTGGAAATAACAGGTTAAGAGTAACTCTTGTTTTCCCCTTAACTTCCTCAAATGTAATGGTTTGATAAAAATGTATCTCTTCATCCGGTCTTCTGCCAAAATGATCATATTTAATTAACTCAGGTGGGTTGATCTCCGTATACATAATCCGGTTGGGATAGTCGGTTCCGTCAGGTCCGTGCATAGTGAAAATCCACTCGCCGCCAACCTTGAACTCCATACTTTTGGTTGTAGTGGTAAAACCGTTGGGTCCCCACCACTGTCCAATTTTTTCCGGTGCTGTAAATGCATCAAATACTAATTCGCGAGGCGCCTCAAATTCACGGCTTACTTTAATTGTTCGGTCTTCTGTTAGTGTTGTCATAATAGTTAGTCTTGAATGGTTTCTAAGTATTCATCCAGTCGGGCCATCGAGCTGTTCATACCTTCAATCATACCCATATTCAGTACTTCTTGAAGGCTTTCAGGAGATTCGTATTCTGTGGTACTTACCTGTCGGGTGACACCATTGTGTTCATAAAAATTCAATATTGTTTTAGAGCCCGGTAAATCTTCGTTGATAGTTCCTTTGTTGTCTGTAAAATAGTCCCTGTACACAATCTTTTGAGGCTTGTCGATCTCATCATAAATAGCTTTTCCCCACGCTTCATCCCCTTTGTTAGGTCCGCGCAAACAATAGAGCCATTCACCACCTTCGCGAAAATCCATTTCGCATTCATGCATCGGCCACTGCTCGGGACCCCACCAGTGTTTCAGATGCTTACAATCCGACCACAGATCGAACATCAAAGCGGGTTGGGCTTCAAAAATTCTCTCGATAACCAGAGTTTTTCCCTTCGTTTCTACATTTGTTTTAGTCGTTGTCATTGTTGTTCTCCTTTGTTTGTATTGTTTTCAGATAGTTATCCAGCCGATCAAAACTTCCCTCAAAAAACCTTCGGTACTGCTCCATCCATTCATCAATGTTTTTGAGTGGCTCCGGGTGAAGTTTACAGGGACGATATTGCGCCTTTCTGCTTCTTTCAATTAACTGAGCCTTCTCCAAAACTTTCAGGTGTTTGGTGATGGCCGGCATCGTCATATCAAAAGGTTCAGCCAGGTCGGAAACCGTTTTT
The DNA here is from genome assembly GCA_964422985.1 of uncultured Rhodohalobacter sp. Taxonomy (GTDB): domain Bacteria; phylum Bacteroidota; class Rhodothermia; order Balneolales; family Balneolaceae; genus Rhodohalobacter. The sequence continues at coordinate 2,405 of CAYRDO010000220.1, forward strand.
TCACCCGTAGTAAGGCTCGCTAAAATAGCTCTTCGGGTGGGATCTGCAAGTGCTGCGAAGGTTGTACTGAGTTGATCGTCAGTCATTTATGAATTTAACTATTTGGTTAATTAACTTATAAGTAAAGTACAATTCAAAGGCATATCTGTCAACAGGTCTCAAAAATATATTTTCAAATATTCAGCCAGTTTATGATTTCATTCGATAGAGAAATCAACAATCAATATGTATATTACCGGCGCTAACAAATGAACTCGTAAACAATTCAGGGATATGAAACGAACACTTTTTGTTCTTACACTAACTTTTGCATTTTTGGCGACTGCCTGTCAGCAAAGCCAGGAATCTTCCATGGAGGCGGAAGCCACAACTGAAACTCAATCAACTCAAACCACAGAAAACTCAATTGGTATGCTGCAGCACACGGTTTATTTTTACTTGAATGAAGATGTAACGGACGAACAAAGACAGCAATTTGAGGAGGGACTTGAGGCGTTGGTTTCTATCGAAGAGGTATACAAATCTGAGATTGGCGTGCCGGCTGATACTCCGGAAAGAGAAGTAACCGATCACTCATTTGGCTACTCAATCTTTACCTGGTTTGAGTCGAGAGAAGATTACAATGTCTATGCTGAGCACCCCGATCACATGGAGTTCATCGATCAGTATCAAGATCTCTGGGCGGATGTAAAAGTGTATGATACGGAAATTACCCAGTCGTTAGACTAACTGAGATATTGACATAAAAAAACCCTGCCCGGTGAATAACTGAGCAGGGTTTTTTTATATATAAGATTTAATTAGGAAGGAATCCTCATATTTTCAGGATCCCACCGAACAACCCGTTGCTCCTTCAAGCTTGTATTTGTAAGAAGGGCAGGGGCCGCAGCTCTGAAGCCAAACGTTGCATCTTCAAAAACCGGAGTTCCATTTCGAATAGAATCGAAAAAGTTGACGAAGTGATCCAAGCGGGAATCGTATCCGTCAGGAGTGCGGAATTCATCGGTTTGCTCCATAGCTGGTTTGTATTGAACCTCATCGGCATGTTCTTCGCGATAATTTTGTCTGAACTCTTCCTGAACTTCTTCAGAAAATGTAAGCAAAGAGTTGTAACCTTCGAGATCTTCCAGGGTAGGTTCTCTTCGCGGAATTCGTGTCAATCTAACAGAACTTCCGGGAGAAATTTCCATGGCTCCTTCATCCCCGATAAACTGGAATCTTGTGCCTGTACCTCCGCCGTCGGCCAGGTTACTTTGCAGAGTGAGTGTAAAATCGGGGTGATTTTCCGTTTCGGGATAATGATATTGGCCATTGATTACATCCGGGGCTTCCCTGCCGTCAAACCAAGATCGCAGCCCGCCTGTACCTGAAACATGAGTTGGGCCTACAGCTCCGAGTACTGTATGAATACCGGTAAAAAGGTGAACAAAAAGATCACCAGGAACGCCGGTTCCGTAATCGTCGTAGCATCTCCATCTGAAAAATCGCTTGGGATCCCACTCAATATCAGGGGCGTTTCCGAGGAATGTATCCCAATCCACGGTTTCAGGAGTAGCATCTTCGGGCATGGAATATTGCCACGCGCCGAGGGAAGAGTTACGATTATAGATAGCTACAACCTGGTTTAACGTTCCGATGGCTCCGGATTCATAAAGCTCTTTGGCTTTTTGGAAAATCATGTCGCTCGTAAACTGGCTTCCCACCTGTAAAACGGCATCGCTTTGCTCTGCAGCATTAATAACTTTCTGTCCCTCATCTATTTGTTGAACCATCGGTTTTTCGCAATATACATGCTTACCTGCACCTAAAAAGTCGATGGAATGTCTTGCGTGCCAGTGGTCGGGTGTACAGAGAAGCACGGCGTCAATATCATCACGATCCAGAATTTCCCGGTAATCTTTTGTGGTGTACACGTCATCACCAAAAACCTCCTTGGTTCGAACAAGGCGTGAGTCATAACAATCGGCGGCAGCTACCATTTTCACACCCGGGACTTGTAAAGCAGTGGGTGTATCAAAATGGGCGATAATTCCCATCCCGATCGTTGCAATTTGAATTTGATCATTCGCCTGAAACTTTTTCTTCCAGTCCCGGCTTTGAAGCTCTTCAAACCGTTCAGCGGCTTTTCCCTGTTTTGGGGCAATCGCTAAACCGGCAAGTCCGAAAGCGCTGTTTCGTAGAAAATTTTTGCGAGAAATCTTAGACATGGTAATAAACTCCTTTTCGATTAATCAATGTTTGTTTCGCGCTATATAATCAGGTAAGATCTCAGCCCGAATGTGAATAGATATAGACTTTGAGCAAAAGAAAATATCAATACAGGTTATTTAAAACCGATCAGGAAATCAATTATTATCTGGGAAAAAAGTTCTTCACTCCTTATCTAATTCAACTACATATGAGGTTATTTTCTTGATCTTCGCATTTTTGAATCCACGGAATTTGTAGATATCGCAAAAAGCGTAACGATTGCCACCGGCCGATTGCATCACTCCATCAACAGCCGCAGAATCTCCGTGAGTGATAATATTCTTGATGGAGAGCTTGAAAGGTTCTTCGTTCGCCATTTTTTTCAGGGCCTCAACGAACTCCTCTTCCCCCTGTATACTGAAATCTCCTACGGCTGTCCATTCTATATCGTCCGTTACATTCTGGAGAATAAAATCGATATTACTTTTTGCGAATGCCTCATTAACCTGTTGAAGAAGTTTTTCCTTTTTTGTCATGATTATAGAATCTTTCGTTGTTTTTAATCAGAGCAGAGAGTCTGCATGAAAGCCGTAATTTTGAAGAATCTCCTCAATCGCGGACCTATTTATACCTGAAGAATCTTCAATTCTTAAAACCCTGTCGCAATCATCAAGGTCAAAGCTGGGGTCGCTGTTTGGATGCGATTCACGAATTTCAGCCAGGATTAGTTTTGCGCTTGATACTTCATCAACGTTCGTTTTATAAACTTCGATGGTTTTCATGATGATTCTGATTGTATGACTGATAAAATATTTCCTGCCGGATCTTTAAACCACGCGATATGAGGCCCCTCTCCACGAAAAATTCCTTTCTCATCGGTTTCAATTTGTCCTGAATATTGTTCAAACTGAATACCTGCATTGGTAAGCAGATCAACGGTTTCATCAATATCATCAACCTCAAAGTTCAAAACCGTAAATGTTGCCGGCTGGTGTTGCTCTCCTTTCGGATAGATGATTGCGGTTGAACCATCTTTCAAATGCAGGGTCAGGATTCCCATTACATCTTCGGTTACTTTGAGTCCGAGTTTTTTTGAGTAAAACGGTTTTACATTTTTGATAGAATCTGTTGAATAACTGCTGAACGTGCTTGAATATGAGAGCATAGCTGTGTCCTGTTAATGTTGTAATTGATAGCGAAGCATAACAATCCCGCCCTCAAAGAGTTTCTGTTCAACGAGTTCCAGGTTGAGTTTTCCCTCCACTTGGAACATGGGTTTGCCGCTGCCAAGTACGACCGGATAGATGTATACTCGAAACTCATCCACCAAGTCATGTTTGATAAAGGTGGATGCCAACCCGGGGCCTCCAACCATCATCAAATTCCCCGGCTGATTCTTCAGTTTTCGAATTTCATCCGGATCGACCTCTCGACGAATCGAGGCGTTCCCTTCAACTTTATCCAGTGTTTTTGAAAACACAATCCGCTCCGTTTTTCGCCAGGCTTTGGCAAAGTCTATTTCAACATCCGGTGCGTTAGGGTTTTGATCGGCGGTCAGCCAGTAATCCATCGCCTCGGACAAACGCCGGCCATAAAAATTGATGTCTACGTTTTTTTCCAGGTCGTTAAAATGCCAGTGAAGTTCATCAGGAGGTACCGACCAGTCGATTTTTCCATCAGAATCTTCGATGAATCCATCAAGAGAAACATTCTGTACAAACAGTATTTTACGCATCGTGGTTAC
>CAYRDO010000221.1:0-6309 GCA_964422985.1 uncultured Rhodohalobacter sp.
GTGATGGTATCCATATCATCAAACATAGCGAGAACGGCCAGGTCAGAATATTGAATCCATAATCCCCCAACAATAATATAAATTGTAGTTATTATAAAAGGGCTACTCTTGACAATAGCTTTTAATTTATCCATCCGTTTGGATTGAATTATTAATGGATGCTAAAGCGAACGTATTGATTTTATAGCAAAATAGATAGTATAATCATTCCAAGTTATTTCTCAAGAATTTTTCTTATTACCCGAAAAAGTCTGTACACTCAATGAAATCGCTTTAATTTTTTCATTAGATATATATGAAAATCATCGTTTCAAATCTACTTTTCTTGGCAATAATTTCATTTCCCCTGATGGCGACAGCTACTGATTGGAATCAAAATCCTGAATTTGAATTGCCAACTGATGATGCGAAATCCATACGGGTCATGACATTTAATCTCCGGCTGGATACACCCAGCGATAGTGCAAACGCCTGGCCACATCGCAAAGAGATGGTGGCTCAAACTATACGATTTCACAAAGCAGATTTTGTGGGGATACAGGAAGGATTACCACATCAGTTAGATCAACTGGATGAAATGCTTCCCTACTTTGAGCGTATTGGCGTGGGAAGAAATACACCGGATGATCCGGATGAATATTCGGCCATCTATTACAAAAAAGATCGCTTTGAACTTTTGGATAATGAAACATTTTGGCTTTCTGAAACGCCTGACCAAGTTGCAAGTGTTGGCTGGGATGCAGCTCTCCCCAGAATTGTAACGTGGGGAAAATTCAGAGATATCAGTTCTGATAAAACGTTTTTTGTGTTCAATACCCATTTCGATCATATCGGGCAGAAAGCACGTGCGGAAAGTGCCTCTCTCATTTTGGAGAAAATTCAGGAGATTGCAGGTGATGAACCGGTGGTTGTCACGGGCGACTTCAACACCACAGAGAATGACCCGCCGTACAAAGTTTTGACCGGAGAGATGGGAGATCACGAAAATGTACTTGAAGATGGGTTTTATGAATCAGAGTATGGTCACCACGGTCCCACCTCGACGTGGAATGGATTTGAGGAAATCCTCCCGAATCGAAGAATTGATTTTATCTTTACGAATGAAGGTTTTGATGTGATTCAGCACGCAACCATCGCCGATCAAAAAGATGGTCGGTTTCCTTCCGATCATTTGCCGGTGGCTGCAGATATTGAATTTGCGGAGGAATAGGAAACAAGCGAGACGCTTGCATCATCCAAAATAGATTTTGGAGAAGAGGAGGCAGAATTTAGTAACCGCCGGGATTTTTTTGCTGCCAATTCCATGAATCCCTACACATCTCTTCTAAGCCTCGTTCAGCTTTCCAGCCCAGTTCTTTTTCGGCTTTAGAAGGATCCGCATAACAGGATGCGGCATCACCGGCGCGGCGCGGCGCAATTTTGTACGGGATGGATACACCGTTCACCTCTTCAAAAGTTTTTACGAATTCAAGAACAGTATAGCCGCGACCTGTTCCGAGATTGTATGTTACTAAGCCGGGATCTTCAGAAAGCTTTTCAAGAGCTTTCAGGTGACCAATAGCCAGATCTACAACGTGAATATAATCGCGTTCACCGGTTCCGTCTCGTGTGGGGTAATCATCTCCAAAAACGCTTAACTCATCTCTTTTTCCAACAGCAACTTGTGTCACATAGGGCATCAGGTTGTTGGGAACTCCACTGGGATTTTCACCAATCTCACCACTTTCATGCGCTCCAACTGGGTTGAAGTATCGAAGCAAGGCTACATTCCATTCCGGATTGGCATGTTGCAGATCCTTCAGAATATATTCAGTTGTAAGTTTTGTTTGTCCATATGGATTCACCGCTCCAAGAGTTGATTCTTCCGAAAGGGGGGACTGAGACGGATCACCGTAAACCGTTGCGGATGAACTAAACACCAAATTGCGAACATCTGCTTCCAGCATAATTTCACACAGATTGATCGTCCCTGTTACGTTATTTTTATAATACCTGAGCGGTTCTTCTACGGATTCGCCAACCGCTTTTAGTGCCGCAAAGTGAATAACCGCATCAAAAGAGTAGGCATTAAAAACTTCGCGAAGCTCTTTTTTATTCAGCAGATCAACCTGGTAGAAATCAACTTTTTTGGATGTTAGGATCTCCACTCTGGATATTGATTCCATATTACTGTTGCTGAGATTATCAACCACAACAACATTGTAATCTGCGTTTAACAACTCTAAAACGGTATGGCTGCCGATAAATCCGGCACCGCCGGTAACAAGAATACTCTTCATGATCTATTTTCAGGATTAATCAGTGCTTAAATTTCAAGTCCAAGATAAGCGCAAAAAAGGATAAGCAAAAAGGGATCGGGAAGATTTAGGAGGGCATCACAATTTTAAAAGTAGTTCCCTTATTCAGCAAGCTTTGAACGGTAATTTTACCCCCGTGAAGCTCCAATATTTTTTGTGCGATTGATAACCCCAGCCCGGCACCTGTACTGTTTGATCGACTCTTATCCACCTGGTAAAATCGTTCGAAAATGTGGGGAAGATCTGCTTCCGGAATTCCTTTGCCCGAATCACTGATTTCAAGACTGACATCTTTCCCGTTCTGTATGGATCGAATGGTCACCGTACCGCCCTCCGGAGTGTGCTGAATGGCATTGTCGATCAGGTTTGAAAGTGCACGATCCAACAAGCCGATATCCGCATAAATTTGCGCGTGCGGATTTTCAGGATAGATCGTTTTAATCTCGATATTTTTCTGTTCGGCAATAGGAGTAAACTGTTGAACAAGATCCTGTACCAGTTCTGCCAATGAAATCTGTTCCAGGTTTGGCGTTACATTTTCGGCATCCAGTTTGGAGAGATCAAACAGATCATCAATCATTCGATTTAGCTTTTTTGTATTCGCTAATACCGGTTCAAGATAATTTTGGAGTTCTTCTCGTGAAAGGTCATCCCCCTTCATCTGAATCGTTTCCATGTATCCCTGGATGGAAGAAAGAGGGTTACGAAGATCGTGAGAAACATTCGCGACAAGATCTCTACGCAATTTATCGGCTTTCTTCATCTCGTTCATACTCTCAACTACGGTGTCCGCCATATTGTTGAAGCTTCGGGATAGATCCGTAATTTCATCATTACTTTTTAGAGGAATTCGTTTATTCAGTTCGCCACGCTCAAAATCTTTCACCGTTTTTTTGATCACATCCAGGCGGCGGGTAAGCATTCGGAAGATGAAAAACCCGATCGCCAACCCAATAACCAAAATTGTTCCGATGAATATCAACGATCCCCGAAGGATATAACTGTCTTCGATCATATCTGCGGTTTCGGTGAATTGAGTTCCTTCCAAGACCACATAAATATAACAGCCCTCTTCACCCATAATGGAGATGTTCGCTGCACTAAACGGTTTCAGCAGTTCCGGATTTCTTGGGTCCATTCCGAGTATTGGGAGCGGCTCCCCGGCAATAAATTGGTCAAGTGGTTTTACATCTACCATTGGGGTTTCCGGTTCCTGCTGACCATCGCTTTGTCCCTGGATAAAACTTTTAATCATTCCCTGCCGGCCAAGGAGGTAAAAATCAAACTGTGGATTTGCCCCGCTTAATTCGCGCAATTTTGCGGCGATCGCTTCTTCATCGAAATTATCATCTACAATAGGCTGGAATTCAGTTACCAGGCGTTTGGCCAGGTCTTTATTGGTTTTCTGAACCGATTCCTGGATAATTCGTGATGATGCGCTGATACTTGTATACGCTACGAGAGCACCGAAGAGAATCATAATTCCCGAAAAAATCGCGATAAGTTTAAAGTAGAAACTACGCATTGTCGTCGGTGTCTTCGGGATCGGTAAAGCGGTAGCCAACGCCCCAAACCGTTTTTATGAAATGAGGATTGGAGGGATCCTCCTCAATTTTACTTCGTAACCGATTGATATGAGAGTTAACCGTGTGGCTGTAACCTTCGTAACTGTATCCCCAAACTTTGTTCAGAAGTTGTTCGCGGCTGTACGCTTTTCCGGGGTTGGAACTGAACAGAAGTAAAAGATCGTACTCTTTGCTTGTCAGGTCGATCGTTTTACCCGAAAGCGTAACTTTCCGCTTATTCGGATAGATTTTCAGATGATCGTAAACCAATTCATCAGGAAGATTTCCATCTTGTTCCTGGTCCACTTTTATTCTTCGAAAGATTGCTTTGACCCGTGCTGCCAACTCACGAACGCTGAACGGTTTTGTCATGTAATCATCCGCGCCGAGCTCAAGTCCAAGAATAGTATCTACCTCTTCGGCTTTTGCGGTTAGCATCATAATCGGCACTTTACGATTATCTTTTCGGATGCGTTTACAGACTTCAAACCCATCCATTTTGGGAAGCATGATATCCAGGATAACTAAAGACGGATCCTTCTCCTTAAAAAGCTCTAAAGCTTCCAGACCGTCTCCGGCGGTGTGGACCTGATGTCCCAGATCTTCCAGGTTAATTTTGATGAGTTTAACCAAGTCGCGGTCATCCTCAACAATTAAAATAGAATGAGATGATTCTTCCATAGACATCTTTATCAGTTTAGAAAATAAAAATGCCCGCTTTCCTATCTAATTTTCATCACAGAATAGTAACATCTGTTACTGAAACTGCTTCAACTCCTTGATAAGCTGAGTGCAAAACTTGTTCATATTTTGGACAAGTTTCTCAATCTCCTCATCCGGTGCCTCTTCTTCGAGCATTATTTTTGATGTCTCATACATATTAATAACCGCATCCAGTTTCATCATCTGTGCCACAGGCTTAATTTTGTGTCCTGCTTGCCGCAGAGTTTCCATGTCTCTTGACTGCATAGAATCCTCGAATTTCGTTTTAAACTCTGTGAATGATTCAACAGATGCCGCTGCAAATTCGCTGACGTATTCTTCGTCGCCATATAACAGGTCAACTATTACCTGTTTCTCAACAATGGGTTTTGGAATTTCCATGATTTATCTATTTACGGGTTTTTTAATACCGTGGGGTTTGGGTTGTCCGTTTTCGTCCAGGTGAACGAATACAATTTTCTCAATGCGAATAATCGGTTTTCTCGTAAATTTATGGCGCACCTCGCATCGTACGGTTATAGATGTGGTGCCGAGGGAAACTGTCTCCATACCGATCTCAATAATATCACCAAGTTTTGCCGAGCTTACGAAATCTATCTCAGACATAAACTTGGTGGCTATATTTCCCTTGCCAAGTTGACAAATAACATAAATAGCGGCTTCCTCATCTATCCATGCCAAAACAGCTCCACCAAATAGAGTTCCGTGTGCATTCAGATCTTGTGGTTTGATGAGCTTTCTGCTGAAAAATCTCATTTTGGGGAAGTTATCTTCCATGAAAAAGCCGGTTTTAAAGTTTTAATTTCTAAGGATTTAAGAATATTCGAGCTTTTAATCAATGAAGTGTTGAAGATAGGATGTTTATCCCTTTTCTGATAATGTTTTCGTCAAAGGATTAAAATCACCGGCTCGTCCGGTTGTTTCTTTTTTTTAATAATGGATTAACATTGAGTTAATGAGGGATGGATATGTTAAGAGCAGTAACTCCAAAGCGTACTATCGACAATCATATAACGGCAAAAAAGGCCCTCTTGATTGAGGGCTTTTTTTATTCTCAGTTTTTATAAAACCTAACCTCTTCTCAGAATTTTTTAGATGATACAATCAGAATCATGACTAGTTTTAAGACCAGGGTTGTATATCCAGATAGAGTTTAGCTTCGAATCCCTTTTGGGATGACAGAGGAATATACACGCCTTTATCATCAGACAGTATGTCTTTTCCAAGTTTTTCGCCCCACTCTTCATCCGTAGGAATGTAGCGGATGTTCCAGCCGTCGTCCGTAATTGTTGCCCGAACTGTTAATTTTTCCCGGTATAGATTTTCCTCAGGTATTCGTTCTTCAAGGAATAAGATTTTGTTGATACGGTATTCCGTTGTTCGAACAACAACATCAATCGTAAATACCAGTGTGTTGCCGTGGGTAATTTTGCGAGTATCCAGGAATACGGAAAATAATACAGGAAGTCGTGGTTTTTCTCTGCCAAGATTTTCCGGGCGCAGCAATTCATCAAACGTTCGAAAAACAGCGGAACTGTGATCTATTTTTCGTTCGGTCAAATTGTAGGTAAATGCTCCCCGTGGGGCAACGGTTGCCTCAAAAAAGTAGGAGGCTTTTATATCTTTCTCCTCATCGTAAGCTTTTTGAACAGAGGGGGGTAGAGGCAACTTTACGGGTTCCAAGACTCCTTTCACCAGTGTATTTCCGAATAAAAACCGAACCA
>CAYRDO010000222.1:0-1030 GCA_964422985.1 uncultured Rhodohalobacter sp.
CAGCGGCGTGGATCGAAACCTCGTGAACGTCATTACGACTCTTCCGTATGTAGCGCCGGGTGATGACGGGCGTCCGTTATTGTCGCCTGAAATGCTCACCATCATCAACTTGAATTTGAAATCGAACGGAGATATGGGCAATGTCTCAGTTCGCGGAATCAACCCGGAAACGGCGTTTGCGCTGCGACCGGTTTTGCAGGTGACTTAACGCCGCTCTATTCAACCGGGCTCGCGGGAAGTAACTGTGGGCAAATCTACCAACAAGCGGTTTCAAAATACAGATATAGGAAATGCAATCGATTTTGGTGGCGATTCCTGGATAGTTGTAGGTATCCATGAGGCAAACGGCTCAGCGTTTGAATCTGAAATATTGGGTGATGCGGATCAGATGATGCAGGTTTTTAATCGTGAGGGAGCTTATTCATCCGTCACAATGAGGCTGAACGATCCCGCCGATTTTGCATCCCTTGAAGAAGCCCTCGAACAAGATAACCGTCTGTTAACGCTTAAAGCCGAAAGCGAGCCGGAGTACTATCAAAGGCAGTCCCGTTACCTGGGCATTTTTATTCGTGTGCTGGGGCTTACCATCACCATTATTTTCAGCATCGGCGCGATGATTGGAGCCATGATTACGATGTACGCCGCCGTTGCCAACCGAACGCTTGAGATCGGTGTGTTGAGGGCACTCGGTTTTTCCCGCTGGAGCGTACTTACAGCATTTTTGGTTGAATCGATTGTGCTGTCGCTCATTGGTGGTGCACTGGGTCTTTTGATGGCTTCCGGTTTGCAGTTTCTCACGTTTTCTACCATCAATTTCGGGACTTTTTCCGATATCACATTTAGCTATTTGTTGTCACCTCAAATCATCGTTGCCGGGCTGACGTTCGCCGTGGTGATGGGTATTGCCGGTGGTTTTCTGCCCGCAGTCCGCGCCTCCCGCCAGGAAATTATTACTGCGCTTCGAACGACGTGATTCCCCTTTCATGGCTTGTAAGATTGATTCAAAACATCGATATAACCATAGAGAATA
>CAYRDO010000222.1:1040-6300 GCA_964422985.1 uncultured Rhodohalobacter sp.
TGTAAATGAGAATATTTAACTTGGAATATTCTCGGTATTTCCATATTTAATTATCGAAAGATGAATATGGATGAAAACCACTGATGAAATCCAAAGAAATTGTTGTTAAAGAATCCCTCCAGCTTTTTCGCAGATACGGGGTAAAGAGCATGACGATCGATCGTTTGCTCAACGAACTGAATATGTCTCGCCGTGCCCTATACGGAATGTTTGATGGGAAAGAAGAACTACTTTCCGAATGCCTGAACCTCAACTATCGTGAGGAGATTGAAGAGGGACAGAAGATGATTGAAGAGTCCGAAGATGTGATTGATGCATTGCTCAAAAGTGGCCAGATGGTATTGGACCGCGAGTTCAATCAAAATCCCAACTTCTATTACGACATTCTCCACTACTACCCGGAATTGAGAAGCAAGGCGATCCAAAATCAAGATGATTTTAACCGGAAAGGCGCAGTAGAATTAATATCGCGTGGAATTCACGACGGTTTGTTTGATGAAAATCTCAATCCCAAGCTGGTATCTGAAGTTTTAATATTGATGTATGAAACGCTTTTGCAAAAAGATGTCGACAAGAAACTCGGTTACAGTAAACACAATCTGATTCATGAAGCGATGTTCCCCTACCTCAAGGGAATTTGTACACCGGCCGGCTTAAAAAAACTAAAGAAACATTCGGAGTACGCCGAGTCTTTGTAGAGCTCGAATTTAAAATCACAAAACTACCATCACCAATACCATCTCCATGAAAAAAACGCTAATCACGATCGGAATACTATTTGTCCTCATTATTGGAATCTATTTCATTTTCTTCTCAGGTGGTGAGAAGCAGATTGACGTACTCGTTTTTTCAAAAACAGAGGGATTCCGTCACCAATCCATTGAGGCGGGAATTGAAGCCGTCCAACAATTGGGAGCAGAAAACAATTTTCGTGTTGAAGCGACCGAAGATGCATCTCAATTCAATGAAAATTTTCTGAAAGATTTTGAGGTCGTCGTTTTCCTGAATACTACGGGTGATGTTCTCAATCCGGTTCAGCAAAGTCAGTTGGCACGATTTATCCAGGCGGGCGGCGGATTTGTGGGGATACACTCCGCGACGGATACCGAATACGGCTGGCCCTGGTATGGCGAGTTGGTAGGGGCTTATTTTGATGGTCACCCGAACAATCCGAATGTGCGGGAAGCAACACTGGAAATTGTGAATGCCAATCATGCGGCTACGGATTCGCTCCCCTCCCGCTGGACCCGTGAAGATGAGTGGTACAACTTCAAATCGATCAACCCGGAAAACAATGTGCTGATTAACATTGATGAATCGACATATGAGGGAGGAACGAACGGCGCCAATCACCCGATGTCCTGGTTTAAGGAGTATGATGGCGGGCGGGCATTTTACACCGGTTTGGGTCATACCGAAGAATCGTTTAGTGATCCGTTGTTTTTGGATCACTTGTTGGGCGGCATTCAATATGCTATCGGACCAGCGCAGCTCGATTACAGTAAAGCATACGCTGAAGTGGTTCCCGAAGAGAATCGGTTCAGCAAGGTGGTATTTGATCAGAACTTGTTTGAGCCGATGGAGTTGGATTTTCTTTCAGCCGATGAGATCATTTTTGTAGAACGACGCGGCGATATTCACAAGCACACCATCTCAACGGGAGAAACGAGTACCATCACCACGATGGACGTTCACACCGGTCACGAAGACGGATTGCTGGGAATTGCGATCGATCCGAATTACGTCGAAAACAATTGGGTGTATCTTTTCTATTCACCTCCCGGCGACACTCCAAAGCAGCATGTTTCACGGTTCGAATTAAGAGATGATGAATTGATCCAGGATTCGGAAAGCGTTTTGCTGGAGATTCCAACCCAGAGACAGGAATGTTGTCACGCGGCGGGCTCGCTGGAGTTTGGCCCAGGCGGAAACCTTTTTATTTCTGTGGGTGATAATACCAGTCCGCGAGACACACCTTACGCACCCATTGATGAACGCGATGACAGAGGACCATGGGATGCGCAAAAGTCTGCATCAAATACGAATGATTTGAGAGGAAAAATTCTTCGAATCAAACTGGAATCTGACGGTACCTATTCCATTCCCGATGGCAATCTCTTTGCAAAAGATGGCTCCGAAGGCCGCCCCGAAATTTATGTGATGGGAAATCGAAATCCGTTTCGAATCTCTATCGATTCCAGAACCGGAACCCTGTACTGGGGTGAAGTGGGGCCCGATGCCCGCGAAGATTCCACATCGCGGGGACCAAAAGGCTATGATGAGATCAATCAGGCCAAAGAAGCCGGAAATTACGGCTGGCCCTATTTTATCGCCGATAACAAGCCTTATCATGATTATGATTTTGAGACCGGAGCGTCCGGTGAGGCATTTGATCCGCAGAATCCTATTAACGAGTCACCCAATAATACGGGCGCGAGTGAACTGCCGCCTGCGCAAGAAGCGATTATCTACTATCCGTATCATGTCTCCGAGGAGTTTCCGGAATTGGGAACCGGATCACGAAATGCGATGGCCGGGCCGATTTACTATTCCGAAGATTATCCTGACACGGATGTAAAATTTCCGGATTATTTTGATGGAAAACCGTTGGTGTATGATTGGATGCGACAGTGGATTTTTGTGATGAACCTGGACGAGAATGGAAATTTTGATCGACTGACTCCCTTTTTACCAAATATGGATTTCGTAAACATCATCGATATGGCATACGGACCGGATGGCGCACTCTACATTTTGGAATATGGTTCGGGATGGTTCTCGCAAAACGCCGATTCCAAACTGGCCCGAATCGAATATACCGAGGGGAATCGTGCGCCGGTAGCAACAATCGGAGCGGATAAAACCATTGGCGGCGTACCGCTGACCGTTCAGTTTGTCGGCAGAAATTCCATCGACTACGACGGGGATCAGCTGAGATATTCCTGGAGTTTTGGGCAGGATCGGGTTCAATCAACTGAAATCAACCCAACCTATACATTTGAAGAGCCCGGTCGCTATCAGGTTCAGTTGACCGTCACCGATTCAGAAGGAAACCGTTCAAGCAGCCAAACCCAAATTATGGTTGGAAACAATCAACCACAGTTAAGCTGGGAAATTACAAATGGCAACAGCACATTTTATTGGCCGGATCAACCTTTAAATATAGAGTACAAGGTGAACGTCAGTGATGCCGAAGATGGTAGTTTGGACGATGGGGGCATTGACCCCTCAAGCGTGATCGTATCTGCAGAATATATGCCGGTTGGCGAAGACCAGGTGTTGGCAGCTAAAGACCATTCCGAGATGGCCGATGCAGCACAAATGTTATCGCCCGGCGAAGTGTTGATTAGCGGTTCCGATTGCAACTCCTGTCACCAAATGGAGACCGAGTCGATTGGGCCATCATATAAGGAAATTGCCGATGAATATGGTGGTTCTGAAACTGATGTCGACTTGGCTTCGAAAATCATTAATGGCGGAAGCGGGAATTGGGGAGATATCGCTATGCCGGCTCATCCCGCACTATCAGAAAGTGAGGCTCAACAGATGGTGGATTACATTTTAGGTCTGATTGAGGGCGGTGAAGTGACATCAGAATATCCACCACAAGGAGCAATCACCGCGAATGATCATCTGAACGCAGAATCTGCCGGAAGCTATGTACTGATGGCGAGCTACACCGATCGGGGCGGACAGGAAATTGGTCCGCTGACGAGCCGGGAAACGTTCATATTACGTCATCCAAGAGTTGAGGCCGAATCTTATGATGAAGGTCAGGCGATGATCTACCCCATCAATGCTGAAGAAACCCCGGGTATCGAGGAAGACATGACAATTGTTGTCGGGACCAATGGTTCGGGATTCTTGTTCCGCGATATTGATATGACCGACATCACAGGCATTAAAGGAATGTATGGTCAGGTGACTGGAATCACTCAGGGCGGGGATGTAGAATTCAGGCTTGGAGGACCAAACGGCGAATTGTTGGGCCACGTAACTCTTGAAACCGGCCTGACCGATTTTGGTTTTGTGGAGCATATTGTAAACATCGAGCCAATTAATGGAAAGCAGGATCTGTATGTGCGATTCACGAATTCCGAGGAAGAAGATCAAGCCGTTCTGGGTGTTGTAGATTGGCTGGAGTTTATGAATTGATATGGAGCCACCTTCAAGCGTGCGTCAGCTCCTTGAAGCGTGGTAGGTTTAAGGTGACAAAAATTGGCTACCTGAATCACAACGCTTCAAGGATTCTCCACTTTGTTGCGAAACGCTTGAAGGTTGTTTGAGTCCTTCACTTAGTATCAATAAAAAGTTTAATATGAAAAAAACTTTAAAAATAATCTTCTACTCTCTGTTAGGCCTGATAATGTTAGCCTTTATTGGTGGCGGATTGTTTATCTATAAAATCACATACGGATTCAATTTTTATGAAACGGAACCGCCGGTACTTCCTGCAAATCTTTGGGAGCAATCCGTGCTTCTGTTTTCAAAAACGAATGCGTTTCGCCATGGGGACGCGATTGAAGCATCAATTCCTGCTTTCCAGCAGATGGCCGATGAGAATGGGTGGGCGATTTTTGTGACGGATAACGGAGCAGTTTTTAATCCCGAGCAATTGGAGCAGTTTGAAGTGGTGATTTGGAATAATACCAGCGGGAAAGTTCTGAATCCCGGGCAGAGAGAGCATTTCAGAAAGTACCTGGAAAACGGCGGCGGATTTGTGGGCATTCATGCCGCCGGGGATAATTCACACCAATGGGACTGGTATGAAGATGAAGTAATTGGTGCACGGTTTTCTCATCATCCGCTACATCCTCAATTCCAGGAAGGATATCTGACACTCGAAGCAGAAAGTGAAGATTCAACATTGACAGAAGAGCTTCCCGAATCATGGACTCGTGAAGATGAATGGTACAACTTCTACAACAATCCGCGTGAGGGCGGATTCAACATTTTATACAGGCTCGACGGGTCTAAAATCAAGCCAAGCGGAAATATTCCGATTTTGGCATCTGATAAAGATTGGGGTATGGGAGAAGATCATCCGATTGTCTGGTACAATTCGGTTGGTGAAGGAAGAACTTTTTATTCTGCGATGGGTCATCAGGGAAGTGCTTTTCAGGAGCCTGACCATCTGCAAATGTTGGAAAACGCCATTCGTTGGGCCGGGCGTTTTGAGGAGGAGACAGAAATGTCCCCCTTAGAAGGGGGAGAGAATCAACAACGTTGATTTTAGGGGGATGGCCAGACGATTCTGACT
>CAYRDO010000223.1:0-6283 GCA_964422985.1 uncultured Rhodohalobacter sp.
ACCACTTCGGGTTGATCACGATGTAAGCTGCCATACCTGCGGTAAAGAACACGGAGAGGGAAAGGTGTTATTTAAACCTGTTTTTGAACGCGGCAATAGCCCAAAAGCCATTCAGCATATTCCAAGTGAGGAGTGGGTGGAGTGCCCAATGTGCGTAGAAAACCAATAGAAATTTTTTTGAAGGAAAAATCTACGCGTTATTTTTTTAATGAGTAATAGTCATGATTTAGAAGAGAGTTATTAATAATCGATTTGGGACTTGACTAAAAGAGAGGATCTTTCCGAAGAATTTTTAGCAGAAGCTGATACAAATCTTTATTGCGATTATTGAATCGAAACTCACACTCCTTTACATGATATCGATAGGTGGAAGAATGCATTCCCTTGAATTTTGCGAGCCGGGATTTTGCATTCCCCCAAAAGTTTTCAATCCGATTCAGCTTAATTCTGTGCTTGTTAGAATCACTGTTTTTATCCCCTAAAAAAATGTGATTTTCATTATCGACGTTGATAATCAGGTCATACTCTGAATCTAACAATTCGATCACTTTTGTAAGCTCTCCTTTCTGAAAAACAACATTCTTAGGAATAATTTCCGTATAGATTTTCGTTTCAAACTCTCTTACGAGAATACAGAAACTATCGGTTTCATCAAGATTAAATGAAGTGAGTTTTCTGTGAGTAACCGGGGAGGTTAACTGTGAATAGTTGGTAATTTTTTTCCTGATCTCTGTCAGATATCTGTTTACTGTATTACGATTCAGTCCGGTCAGTTCCGTGATCTGAATAGCGGTTAAGTCAATCGAAAAAAATCGGATAAGCTCCCGAAATTTGGCTTCACTAATTTTTGCACGATTTACATACTTATTTCTCATTGGTAATCATGCACTTATAGTTAGCATTTATTTCTGTAATAGTCATGATCCTTTCTAATGCTTTTGTTTGATAAAATTCTGCAAAGAATACTACAGAAAATCTTTTTATTTAGATTCAGTCCAAATAAACTTAGGCAATTAATTAAACACAGTCTAAATCAATCGCAAAGAAATTTCATGCGCACTTTATGTTTCATCGTATTAATGATGGGAGTTCTCGTCCATACTTTATCTGCTCAGGTTATCACCGGAACAGTAATTGACATCAACAATGGGCCTATTGAAGATGTACATATACAGGCCGAGGATGTAAATCTTACTACCGCAACCCAAACCGATGGCACTTTTCAAATTGATCTTGAGGGTACAACCCTTTCATCTGATGAGATTACCTTGATTGCATCGCGAGTTGGATATGAAGCCACAGAGGAAACATTTCATCTTTCCGAGATCGAAAACAGATCTATACAGATTGAACTGAAAGCTTCCGTGTATGAATCGGAAACGGTTGTTGTAACAGCAACACGAACCCGGCGGGATATTGAGGAAGTTACCATTCCGGTCAGTGTGGTAACCGGGCAGCAGATCCAAAGCTCGGGGAGTCTTCGTTTAAGTGATATTCTCGGAGAACAAACAGGATTACAAGTTGTGAACGATCACGGAACCGGCATCCAGGTTCAGGGTTTTGCATCCGATTACACGCTGATCATGATCGACGGGAATCCGGTCATTGGACGCACCGCAGGTACACTCAATCTGTCAAGAATAACCGTTCGAAATGTAAAACAGATTGAGATTGTAAAAGGTCCGTCTTCTGCACTTTGGGGCAGTGATGCACTTGCCGGCGTGATCAATATTATAACAGAAGAGAGCGTAGAACCTCTTTCCGTTGGGCTCACCACTCGATACGGCGAAAACAATACGCTGGATTTGAGCGGCGATCTGAGCTTTAATACAGATCGCTGGAACAACAAGTTTTTCATCAACAGAAATAGCTCCGGGGGCTACAGCCTGAATCCGAATTCCATTTCAAAAACTGTACCTGAGTTTGCCAATTATACATTCAGCTATAATACGGATCTGGAAATTTCGGACAGGCTGATATTCAATGCCTCAGCACGATATTTTACCGAAATTCAGGATAACCTCAGTTCCATTACCTCTTCTGATGGCGATCCACAAATCCTGATTTCTGATGCCTCACAGGAGGATCTTGTAGTCAAACCGCGGTTTACATACACACCCCTCGACCGTTTAAACCTGGAACTCGGCTGGATGACTAGTTTCTACAAAACAGTTTCTGATTTAAAATTTAAAGATTCCGGTGAAACGTATGAATACACGGAATTCAATCAGTACTATAACAAACCGGAATTACAAGCTACCTATCGGTGGGCCGATCAGCATCATTCGGTTTTAGGAACAGGAGCCGTTTTTGAGCGTCTTGATGCGGAGCGATATCCAAGTCAGCCTGATTTTATAACAAATTTTGTGTATTTGCAGCATAGCTGGATTCCATCCCAAGAGTTAGAAATTACCGGGGGGTTCCGATTTGATGCACACAGCGAATACAGCTCACAAATCAGCCCGAAATTTTCCGCACGCTACAATCTAACCGACCGGATTCAATTGCGGGGATCCATCGGTAGAGGATTCAAAGCACCCGAGTTTCGTCAGCTATTCCTCAATTTTACCAATCCCACTGCCGGCTACAGTGTATTCGGATCGAGCACAGTTCGTGAGGGAATTGAACGATTGCAGAGTGAAGGAAATATCGATCAGATCTTAATTCCATTGTCCAGTTTGGATGAGATCAAAGCCGAGTCCTCATGGGCTGCCAATCTTGGAGTGGATGTTGATTTGACCGATCAAATTCGATGGCGGATCAACCTCTTCAGAAACAATGTTACTGATCTGATTGAAACAGCACCCATTGCTCGAAAGACCAACGGTCAATCTGTCTTCTCTTACTTCAATCTCAACGATGTGTACACGCAGGGAATAGAAACTGAACTTCGGTGGACAGTGAACACAAATATCCAGGCATCAGTCGGTTACCAGTTCTTGGATGCCAAACGATTATTTGAAGATGAACGAACCGTTCAGGATGACCAGGGAGAAGTGGTCACACGAACATTTTCCTCTTATGAGCCGATGTTCAACCGCTCCAAACATTCCGGCAATGTGAAGCTTTTTTATGATAACGCTGCCGGGTGGGGAGCTACGCTCCGCGGTATGTACCGAGGAGAGTATGGCTTGTACGACAGTAACGGGAACGGATTTGTAAACAACAGTGAATATGAACCGTCCTACATGCTTTGGAATGCATCCGTATCCAAGCAACTCTTCACCGATTATAATCTCCAGCTTGGAGTAAATAATCTTTTCGATCACACAAGCATCAATACCCCGAATCTTCCCGGACGAATTTGGTACATGCAGGCGTCGGTTGGGTTTTAAACCATTTTTCAGATACACATAAAATCATACATCATAAATCAAATCACTAAACATTCAAAATGATTAACAAACAGATACAAAACAAATACTTATTCGTGCTGCCTTTCTTAGCTGTAATTGGCTTGACTCTTTTCAGTTCATGCAGTGATAGCTCAACAGGATCAGATGATCCGGAGCCAGAAATTGAAGCACAAACAGTTGAGAATCTTCATGCTTCTGATGAAGAAGGGACCTATACATTTTTTGATCTTGAAACAGGCTCTACTGTATCCAGTGCTGACTCAGCATCAACTGAATGGGATATTGCATTTTCAGGAACATCAGTTCTCGTAAACTCAGGAACCAGCGGCCCCGGTTCAGGTGGCGCAGTTGTTCTTGATGTTGCTTTTGATGAGGTTACTATTGCTCCCGAAACAGGGTATGTAGTGGATGGTGCCGAGGAAAAAGCAATTTCTGGATGGTACAACTACACCGGCCAAACCGGAAATCCTCAGCACGCAATCCTAACTCTCGATAAAACAATCGTTGTGAGAACAGCCGATGGCAACCACTATGCAAAACTGGAAATTATGAGTTATTACCAGGGAAACCCAGATACATCTACTGATGAATTCGCCAGCTTTGCCACTCGACCAGCTTCACAATACTTCACGTTTCGATATACCATTCAGTTAACTGAAGGAATTCGAGATTTACAATAAACGAACCATTTAAAGCCCCAAACCTGTTCCAATCCATCCCCCGTATCTGGAAGTGAGAGGAGCAGGTTCTATTTACTAAACTTGATAAAAAACCGATGAGTACAACTATTGATGATATTTCGAAAGGCAACGATTTAAAAGAAAGATGGGATCAGCTAAAGGCTGAAAACCCCAAATTAAGAACCAAAAATGCGGCCGATGAACTCGGTGTTTCGGAAGCAGAACTGGTGGCTTCCATCTGTGATGGAGAAACTGTTATTCGGCTAACTGAGGATTGGGAAGGGATCATCAAAGAGGTGGAAAACCTTGGGAAAGTGATGGCTTTGACCCGGAATGAATCGGCCGTTCATGAGAAAAATGGGGTTTATCAAAAGATCTCTTTCAAAGGGCATGCCGGATTGGTATTGGATGAAAACATCGACCTTCGGGTGTTTCATAAACGATGGGGATTCGGTTTTGCGGTTCCGGTTGAAAATCCAAGAGGTACGTTTTACAGCTTACAATTTTTCGATAAGGCCGGAACAGCGGTTCATAAAATTTATCTGAAGGATGCCGAGAGACTGGACAAATACAAAGCATTGGTGGAAAAATTTCGGTCTGATGATCAATTCAATCAGATCGAAGTCAAAAAATCCATCAAAGAGAAAACAACCGTTTCAATTGATGAGATTGACTCCGACGAATTTCTCCAAAAATGGTCTGAGTTGAAGGATACGCACGATTTCTTCCCGCTTCTTCGAAAATTTAAGGCAGAGCGAACCGATGCTTTGCGTTTGGCTGAAGGCAGATTTTCATGGAAGATTTCAAACGATTCAACCCGAAAAATGCTGGAAATGGCATCAAGGAAAGAAGTACCAATTATGGTGTTTGTCAGCAGTCCGGGAATGATTCAAATCCACAGCGGACCAGTCAACAGAATTAAAGTAATGGACAAGTGGCTGAATGTTCTCGATCCTGATTTTAACCTGCATTTGAGGGAAGATCATATTGCAGAATCATGGATTGTTGAGAAACCGACTGAAGACGGAATCGTGACAGCACTGGAAATTTACGATGCCGATCAGAATGCCATCGCCACATTTTTTGGTGCGAGAAAGCCGGGTAAACCCGAGCTTGAATCGTGGAGAGAAATCACGGGTCAATTGAAGCAGCTGGAGGTTGGGGTATGATGAGTTTCACCAAAAAAGCATTGTCCGGATTTTTAGCAGTTGTCTTATTTACTACAATAACTCTGCAGGTAAACGCCCAACAAACGTACACCGGCTCAGATGGTGTAGAAGTGACGATCGATGACCTATCTCGAGTGGTATCGATCGGGAGTGCAGTTACGGAAACAATCTTTGCACTTGACGCCACGGAAAACCTGGTGGCTGTTGATGAATCAAGTACCTACCCCGAAGAAACGGCGAATTACACGAAGACATCTTTTACCCGAAGTATTTCAGCCGAAGGTCTTCTCTCGTTATCGCCCAGTGTAATTCTGGCAAGTGCCGCTGCTGGACCAGAACCTGTGATTCAACAAATTCGTGCGGCGGGCGTTCCTTTTTTAAAACTGACCGCAGATGAAACGGTTGAAGGTGCTTTCGAACGCATTCGTCAACTTGGACAAATATTTGGCAAAGAAGAGGCCGCCGATCAGATCATACAAAATATCCAACACGATTTGGATATGGCGGAAGCAGCGCGTGAAAATCTTTCTGAAAAGCCGACGGTCCTTTTCATCTATGCCCGCGGAGCTAATATGTTAATGGTGGCCGGAAATAATACTTCCGCCAAAACCATGATTGAACTTGCCGGTGGCGTGAATGCATTCAACTCGTTTGAAGGTTTCAAACCTCTCACGGCGGAAGCTGTCGTTGAAGCGAATCCCGATGTCATTCTGATGATGGAATCCGGAATCCAAAGCGTAGGCGGCAAAGAAGGAGTTCTGCAAGCGCCCGGAATTAGCCTGACCGATGCCGCAAAGAACGACAGAATTTATTCGATGGAAGGAATTTATCTGCTGAATTTTGGTCCGCGAGTGGGCCAGGCAGCTTTAGATTTGATGGCGAAATTTCATCCCGGAATTGAATTAACAGAGAACTTTTAAAGTCGAGAATAATCCCCCTTCGAAGGGGGAATGTGAGCATGACGAATGTCGTGTGAACTCGGGGGATGTCACCCCTCCCGCGATAAACCAAGCACTCCCTTAGAGAGGATATTTTACTTAATCAATCCCTATTTAACTTAAAAATGAGCACCTTAACT
>CAYRDO010000224.1:0-999 GCA_964422985.1 uncultured Rhodohalobacter sp.
GCGCTTCGGAAAAGCCAGTTTTATCGGCGCTCGCGATGGGTCCTACTGGCAAGTACCCAAAGGAACGGACTCGTCAGTTTATGCTGCGAGTCTGTAAGAGTAATTGTTGTCAATTACATTTATCCATGATGAATGATTAACGAGATTCATCGGTCAATCTCGGCATGCAGCCTGCAATTGTACTCAACCCGTCGAATCCGGTACACCCCCAATATTTCAATGAACAACGGCTGGAGAATTTTTTTCATCCAACCAAGGATAATATAACGGTTTTAATCGTGGAATCGTATTTTCATTCTTTTAAAAGTATATCTCCTTTCTTTAAAAATTGAATCATGAAATGGTCTATAATTTTTTCAACTTAGAGGATGCAATCTTCAAGATAATTTAACTTATCAAAGGCAATTCTTTGATAACTTTATGTGTTGAAAAGCGTGTAAGACACTTCATGACAAATAAATATCATTTACATACGTGAGCTTAAAAAATCTGCTATTCATTTCACTTTTTTTGTTCCCATTTTCCCTTGCAAACGCGCAGGAAACAGCATCTGTAAACGGGTACATTACAGACAGCGAAACCGGAGAAACTCTTTTAATGGCCAACGTTGCAATTACGGAGATTAATCGGGGGACTTCCTCAAACACATCCGGTTATTATACCATCACAAATATTCCTCCCGGCGAGTACACCTTATCAGCCAGTTATATTGGATACCGGCGGTTTGACCAAGAGATTAACCTCGAAGCGGGAGAAAGTTTGCGATTAGATATTGAACTCATTCCCGTTGGAGTTGAAATGGAAGCGATCTACGTTGAATCGGAAGCCGACCAGGAAGAACAACGAAATATCGGTACGGCGCAGGTAAATATTGAGATGGTAAAAGAGCTCCCCTCTGTTCTGCAACCGGATGTTTTCCGGTCGGTCCAGCTTCTTCCAGGTGTTGACCGCGGCGGCGATGGTTCCCAGCGCCGCATAGAGGTCGAAGATGTCACAGCT
>CAYRDO010000224.1:1009-6235 GCA_964422985.1 uncultured Rhodohalobacter sp.
GACTTTTCAAGCGGATTGTACATCCGCGGGGGGAGTCCTGATCAAACATTGATTCTTTTGGACGAAACCACGGTTTATAACCCCTCCCACTTCTTTGGATTTTTCTCCACCTTCAATCCCGATGCCGTAAAAGATGTTCGATTATACAAAGGCGGTTACCCGGCTCAATTTGGCGGACGAATCGGGTCGGTACTCTCGATTTACAATAAAGATGGAAACAGAAATGAAACTGAGGGATCAGTGAGTCTTGGCTTGTTATCATCAAGAGCATCTATTGAAGGACCTTACAGCAAAGGATCGTGGATGTTGGCTGTGAGAAGATCAACCCTGGAACCGCTGCTGGCTGTGTTGCGCCAGAATACTGATAATGTACCGGATAAATTTTATTTCTATGATGTGAACGGTAAGCTCAATTTCGATGCAACTCCTAACGATCGTTTTTCGCTGGCATTTTATACCGGCAACGATAATGTGGGGATTCCATTCCAGGATGATGCCAGGATTCTTTTGAAATATGGAAATCAAACACTCACCGCAAAATGGCGACGTATTTTTAATGAGAAGTTATTTGGGTCGTTTACAGCAACCGGATCTAGATATTTTAATCAACCGGAATTTGAAATTGCCGGGACACCATTCGAACGAAATAACAACATTTACGATCTCTCTCTGAAAGCGGATTTAGAGTATTTACCGAATGAACATCATACCATAAAGACCGGAGTTTGGGCCGGAAATCTGATACTGAAATTCAGAGATCGTTTTGACAACGTGGATACATTCCGCGAGCGAATTGAATCCAATTATCTATCCGCGTTTATCCAAGATGAATGGAGCCCGACGGATGAATGGATCTTTAACGGCGGTGTTCGCCTGAATGCTTTTTCTGAGGGAGATTATGTTCGCCTTGAACCGAGAATTTCGGCTGAGTTCAGACCTACATCACGAATTCGTCTTCAGGCTGCTTACGGACGCTACAATCAATACCTCACACTTATCACAAATGAGGCATTTTCCGGATTTGATCTGTGGCTGACCTCCGATAATGAAGTTCCTCCTGCATATGGAGATCAATTCGTACTGGGCGCCAAAACAATTCCTTTTGAGGGATACGGTTTAGATGTTGAACTCTATTACAGAACGATGCGCGATCTTTTTGAACTGGATCCATTTTTAAATGACGCGGCCGGACAGGATTACCCGGACCTTTTCCGTTTCGGTGACGGTTATGCGTATGGAGTTGAGGTATTTTTTGAAAAACAAGTCGGTCGGTTTACCGGTTTTACGGGATATACGTACGGAGTGACTCGGCGTAAATTTCCCGGATTCAATGCTCCCATTCTGGATGATCCGACGCAGGGTCGATTTTATCCGCCCAAATACGACCGCACACACGATCTGAATATTTCAGGAACCTATGAGCTATCTTCAAGGTGGAATGTAACAGCGGTTTTTAGTTATGCTACAGGTCAAGCCTATACAGAACCGCTAGGCAGAACTCAATTCGATCACTTGCCATGGGATAATTCAGAAAGAGATGCTTTCGTGGTTGGAAAAATTAATGCATCCAGACTTCCGGGTTATCACAGGCTCGATCTCTCATTTAGTCGGCAAGGCACGTTCTTTGGCCTTGGAGAAGCCGAATGGCAATTTCAGGTTATTAATGTCTATTCCAGAAGAAATATCTGGTTCTATAATTACGATTTTGATGAAGACCCACTCGAACGAACCGAGGTTACACTCCTGCCAATATTGCCATCCATTTCATACACTGTAAATTTTTAAATAGATGAAAAAGCTTTACCTGTTTATACCTATTCTTTTGCTGATCTCTGCTTGCGAGCAGTATGATCAAGATTCTTACGAAGAGTATGTTGTCGTAGAAAGTTACGCCGTTGCCAACGATTCACTCCCGGATATATTCGTGCGAACTACGGCGCGAGCTGATGAAGAGTACAACCCCTCAGAATTAATTCTTGATGATGCGGATATTCAAATTGTTCTGCTTGACGAGTCTGGTTCAGATGAGGAAGTTTTTGGATATATCTACAGTAGTGAAAAAGAAAAATATGTTCCGCAAAATCAGGAACATAGAATGCTCCCAACCCGCACCTACCGTCTTGATGTAAGTTTTAACGACAGACCGGAAGTGATCCAGGCAACAACTACAGTTCCGGATGATTTTGAGGTGATCAACGAAATTCCTGAAACCATTGTGTACCAGGGGAGTCAACTTGAGTTAGTACTCTCAGCAACAGAAAAAACACAACCACAAAACATATTTGTGTTTACTGCTATCGCACTTCACGCAAGGTTGGATAACATGACACCGTTCTATTTTGCTTCCCTGGATGAGGATGGAGTTGAAGTTTCAGATTTTCAGGTGAACTCATCCGGTTTGATTAACGAAGATAACTTCACAAGAAACGAGGATGGAACGATTACACTGAAATATCCCTGGCTGGGAATTGCATTTTATGGAGAAACACGATTCGTCACTCAATCCGTAGATAAGAATCTGGCTGATCTTGTTCGATCCCAGGATGTACAACTTGGCGGATCCACACTGTCACCCGGAGAAATTCCTAATCTTATTTACAATGTAGAGGGAGGAATTGGCGTGTTCGGAAGTTTAGCCTCCGATACGGTTTCAACGATTATTTTGAACCCTTTTTAGGTTGGATAAAGAAAAACATTGTATTTCTCCTTCAAGCAAAATATTGAGATACGTTAAATTCAGTTAAATGATTTTAACTCATAGATAGTCAAAGAAAGAAATACAATGTTTGTCGAGTAGAACCTACAAAAGCATGCTCAATGGATTCTCAAGAAGCTCTCGCAGTGTATTGAGGAAATCTGCTGCTTTGGCTCCATCAACAACTCTGTGATCGCTTGAAAGGGTCACTTTCATCCGTTTTCCGGGAACCACTTCCCCATCTTTTACAACAGGTACATCACGAATGGCACCAACGGCAAGAATACAAACATTCGGTGGATTGATGATCGCCGTAAATTCTTCAATACCAAACATACCGAGGTTACTCACTGTGAATGTGCTTCCCTCCATCTGCTCGGGCTGAAGCTTACGGTCTTTTGCGAGACCGGCGAGCTCCCTGGTTTCTGTTGAAATCTGTCGGAGATTTTTCTTATCTGCATGGTTGATAACAGGCGTCATCAAACCTTCTTCAATCGCTACAGCCACTGCAATGTTCACATCTCCATGCTGACGAATCACATCATCCATCCAGGATGAATTTACATATGGATGTTTTCGAAGTGCGGCTGCACATGCTTTTACAACAATATCATTAAAACTGATTTTGACTTCACTGATTTCATTGAGACGATTTCGGGCCGCAATCGCATGTTCCATGTCAATATCAATCGTCTCATAGAAATGAGGATTTGTAAATTTACTCTCAGCAAGCCGACGAGCAATGGTTTTTCTCATTTGAGAAATCTTAATGTCTTCATCCTCTTCAGATGAATACTGAACGGAAGCTGCTCCTTTAGCGGCAGGCTTATAATCTTCAATATCACGCTTAATAATACGTCCTTCCGGGCCTGAACCATCTACCTGACTCAGATCAATTCCTTTATCCTCAGCCATTTTCTTGGCAAGTGGAGATGCCTTAATCCTTCCGTTATCCATTGACGAAGCGGAGGAAGATTTTTCAGTCTTATCCTCTTTTTCAGCTTTTTCTTTTTTCTTTGGTTTTTCTTCTTTCTTCTCTTCAACTTCGGCTTCTTCAGAAGCTTTTCCACCTTCAGCTTCTTCAAGGATATCACTAATATCTTCACCTTCCTCACCAACTACGGCCATCAGTCCACCCAAGGGAATTGCATCTCCTTCTTTTGCAAGAATTTTGAGAATTGTTCCGTCGTCGAAAACTTCTACCTCCATGGTAGCTTTATCCGTTTCAACCTCGGCAATCACATCCCCGGAACTTACTTTGTCCCCTTCTTCTACATTCCATTTAGCGATAACCCCTTCTTCCATGGTATCGCTGAGTTTGGGCATCTCTATTTTTACGGCCATAAATCTATGTTCTTTGTTATTTCTAAATTCAGTTTAGTGATGGTGTAATCGCCACGAAAGCACAAAAACACGAAAAAATATTTTATAAAACAAGTCTGTTAATGCCTTTGCCAATATTAATTGTATTGAAATTGATCAAGTATCCGAGTCGTCTTTTGGTCAATTTAAGATGACTCAAAATTTGAGCTTTCCAAACAGGATTTATTTGGTCAACTGCCTTCAATTCTATGATAATTTTCTCTTCAACAATTATATCTGCTACAAATCCTTCATCAAATTCTAAATCATCATATTGAATTGGAATAGAAACTTGCCTCTGTACCTTTAAATTTTGTTTTCTTAATTCATATGTTAGACAAGATTCATAGATTTTTTCTAAAAGACCCGGACCCAACTTTTTGTGAACCCTGTAAGCTGAATCAACAATCTTCCGCCCAATCTCTTCTGTTTCATCAGGAATCGGATAAATATTCTTGTATTCAGGTCTTATATCTTTCATTCAATCGAGTTTACATTATAGACTCAAATCCTTAAATCTTTTTGTGTTTTTTGTGCTTTAGTGGCAAAAAATTAATTTCGGTAGGTAACTGCATTTACGGCATCAATCACCTGTTTGGCATCGGGAAGCCAGAGATCAAACAGTTTCTTGGAGAACGGTGCACTTACATCGGGTAGTGTAACTCTTTGAACGGGTGCATCAAGGTAATCAAATGCTTCCCGCTGAATCAAAAACCCTGCTTCTGAAGCCATTCCTCCAAACGGATGAGCTTCATCCACGATGACACACCGATTGGTTTTTTTGACAGATTTAATAACCGTCTCAATATCAAATGGTTTGATCGTTCTCGGATCGATGATTTCAACTTCAACATCATTTTTTGCCAACTGGTTGGCAGCCTGCTTCGCAATATGATACATCTTTCCGGAGGCGATCACCGTAACGTCATCACCTTCACGCTTAACCTTAGCTTTTCCAATCTCAATGGTGTAATCATCCTCTTCAGAAACCTCTCCTTTCAAACCGTACATCTGTTCGGATTCCATAAAAATAACGGGATCGTCACTTCGGATCGCAGATTTTAACAATCCTTTTGCATCATCCGGTTCTGAAGGATAGATCACAGATAAACCCGGAAATTGAGCGTACATCGAATCATACGCTACGGAGTGAGTTGCACCAAGCTGAC
>CAYRDO010000225.1:0-6118 GCA_964422985.1 uncultured Rhodohalobacter sp.
CTTGGGTTTGGACACATGCACAGTCGGGAACACTTGAAGGAAATCTCGAGGCTGCCGGGGAAGGCGCATGGATTTCGCTTGATAACGTAAATATTCAAGCCAATGAAAATGGAAATATCGGTTGGTATGCCGACCGAATTGAAGAGCTGAAAGAGGCTGGCTTTTTGGACCAGGTGTTAATCTCACACGATGCAGGATTCTACGAAGCCGGAACCGAAAACGGTGGCGATTTCAGAGGATACACCGATATTTTTGATCACCTGATTCCGGAGCTAAAAGAAAGAGGTTTTTCGGATGAGGAGATCAATCAGTTGATTGTTCAAAACCCGCAGGAAGCATATGGGATTAGAGTTAGGAGAATTGAATGAAAGATTCTGAATAGTGGCTCGCCAAAGGCGTCCCTTCGGGAAAAGCCACAGCTTGTTTTGTTCTTCGGTTTAATCCGTCAGCTAAAGCTGACGGTAATATTTTTTTCTACTTGTCCTCTAATACTTGTTCCAAAGGTCCTCCTTTGGAACACGCTCTCAGAAGCTCTGCTTCATCTTATCCCAGTAGTTTACTCGTTGCGAAGGTCCTCCTTCGCAACAAACCATCCGGAAGCTCTGCTTCTATTTACTAACTATGCATTATCACCCGTGCGATTCAGAAGATTCCCATCCTCATCCCACTCAGCTAAGATATATCGTTCTTCTTCCTTGATATATTTGTCCATCATCTCTTCATCATAAGAGAGACCATGTTTATCCAGAACTTCTTGTGGAACACCATCCCAGAAACCGGGTCGGTTGCCTTCATATCCCATATATTCAACGCCCATCTCTGACGTAAAAAATCCTGTTGATACAAGATCACGCATTCGGTTGAAGAAACGAACGCCGTACATCATTTCGGGTTCGGCATCATCCGGCCAGGCGATCAGATCTACCATCTCCATCTGCTGCTCTTCCGTGCAATCCACAAATCGTGAGCCAAACCGTTTGTTACATTCGCTGTCCAGCCACATTAAACCACCGCGAGTTGGATCCTGAAACGGAGGATAATCTTTCATCATAAACTCAATAAAATCGGGCACCTCTGCATCAGTGGCACTGCCGGATTCTTCATCCGCCGGAATAATGATATCAGCCAAAACTGCAACCGTGGCTAACTCATGCTCTGTAAAAAAGGTTTGCGAGCGAAGTCGTTCATCCCGCTCTTTCTCCTCTTCCGTGCGGCCGTATCCGGCTCCACCGCCATTTTCAGCAATAATCTCTTCACTTCGCTGCCGATCCTCTGGAGTACAGGCTTGCGTCATGAAAAGTGCCGCTCCTGCTCCGCCTGCTAACAATAATTTAAGATGTTCTCGTCTGTCCATAATAAGTCCTGTTTAGAGATTTCCTTTTTCCATTTGATCGACAATGTAATCCGAGGTTCTCCAGGAGAGAGCCATAATCGTCCACGTCGGATTTTTATCAGCCTGGGATACGAAACTACCCGCATCAACCACAAATAAGTTTTCGCACTCGTGGGCCTGAGAATATTCGTTGAGAACCGATGTATTCGGATCATCACCCATTCGTGTGGTTCCGACCTCGTGGATAATTCGACCCGGTGCAGCCAGCCCGTAATCCGAATCAGGGCCTGGTTTGTCACCCATCAAAATGCCCCCCATATTGGTGAGGATCTCCTCAAACGTATCCTGCATATGTTTGGCTTGATTCACTTCATGCTCGCTCCACGTGTAGTTAAATCGCAGAACGGGAATTCCATATTTATCAACCGTATCAGGATCGATTTCGCAATAATTATCATATCGGGCGATACATTCTCCCCTACCGGACATTCCCACGGAAGCGCCATACAGTTTCCGTATATCCTGCTTCAGTCCTTTTCCATATCCGCCATTGGGCGATGGATTTCCAAACTCATCCTTCACATACTGTCGGGCCGTGTCCATGCCGAATCCGGTTCCGTACATTGGCATTCCCATTCCGCCACAGTATTCACTGTGATATCCGCGGGCAAAATCGAGCTGAGAATTATCTCCCCACCAAGGTGTGTAGACGTGAAGCCCTCCAACACCATCCTCATTATATCGCTGGCGGTCAATCAGTTCCGGCATAATCGCCATTCTGGATGCGCCGGTTGAATCGTGTAAATAACGACCCACAACGCCGCTGCCGTTTGCTAACCCATCGGGATGCTGAGCCGATTTAGAGTTCAATAAAATTCGTGCAGACTCACAAGCAGAAGCTCCCAACACAACCGTTCGGGCTTTTACTTGATATTCCTGCATATCTTCTTTGTTGATATAAACAACACCTGTCGCCAGCCCGTCGCCATTGGTTGTGACTTCCCGAACCATTGCGTTTGTGTAGAGATCTACTTTGCCTCGTTCCATAGCGGGTTGAACCAGGCAGGTTCCCGCAGAAAAATCAGCGTACGCATTACAGGCGCGATTACACTGACTGCAATAGAAACAAGCCCCTCGTCGATCGCTAACCCGACGGGTCAAAATCGACAGACGCGAAGGTATAACCGGAATTCCGGACTGACGGGCAGCTTTTTGAACGTACAATTCATGAAGTCTCGGTTTCGGTGGCGGCAGGAAAAATCCGTCGGGATCATTTGGCAATCCCTCATTGGTCCCAAAAACACCGATCAGTTTATCCACTCTGTCATAATAAGGACTGATATCTTCGTAGCCGATCGGCCAGTTCTCACCTAAACCGTCAATATCTTTTTTCTTGAAATCCAGAGGACCAAACCGAAGTGAAATTCGACCCCAGTGATTTGTTCGTCCGCCAAGCATTCTCGAGCGAAACCAGTCGAACTCCGTTCCGTCGTTTCGTGTATAGGGTTCACCGTCAATCTCCCATCCGCCCCAGGCAGCATCAAAATCGCCAAAATCACGTACGGTACTTGCGCCTCTTCGTGGTGATTCCCACGGCCATCTCAATTGTGTTCGGTACTGCTCCTGGGCGGGATCAAAATATCCGCCGGCTTCCAAAACTGCTACAGAAAGGCCCGATTCGGCCAAAATCCTGGCAGCCATTCCGCCTCCGGCCCCTGAACCAACAATTGCTACATCATATTTATCTCCGGAAGTCTGGATCTGAAAGCTCATAAACGTATATCGATTTCGTGGAAAGTAATGTCTTCTTCGATGCACACATTACAATTTTTTCGATAAAAATTGAAACCGTTTCCACCAAATTGGGAGCGGTTCCTATTTGAGATTCCAATATTTACATTTTAAAACATTTGGCAATAATAGATCCGCGAAGTTTCTTGAAGCAGCGAATAGAAGTTGCATATCAGATATCCTGATAATGACTCGAAAACTTTGCGGATTTCTGCAGCCGACCATTGACTCCATCCAAAAACCACTTTATATTAATCGTAAAATTACGATATACGATTATGGCAATCACAAAAGCAAAACTATTTAATGACAAACAGGTGAAAACAGCCGAGTTTGCAAAAGCGTTGGGTCATCCGGCCCGAATTGCAATCCTGGAGATTCTCGCTCAACGGGATACATGTATTTGTGGCGATATTACGGATCAGCTCCCTCTGGCACAGTCTACCGTATCTCAACATCTGAAAGCACTTAAATCAGCCGGCATCATAAAAGGAGAAATTGACGGTGTTCGAACATGCTATTGTCTGAACCAAGAAAATCTCTCTGAATTCAAATATCTCCTCAAGAATTTGTTGGAGGAACTTCCTGAAAAATCTTCCAACTGCTGTTAAAATATTTTTAAATCAATTATGTATAAAGAACTCGAAAAATATATAGCTACTGTTGAATCTGAATTTGACCTGATCCCTTCTCAACGAAAGGAGGAACTGCAAGAGGTTGCAGAGTATGTCGAGGCAAAACTGGATGATTCAGAGACCGCAAAACTCAATTTTATTTGCACACATAACAGCCGGAGGAGTCACCTGGCACAAATCTGGACGGCAGTCGCTGCAGCACATTACGAACTCGACGGAATCAAAACATTCTCGGGCGGTACAGAAGCTACAGCCTTCAATCCGCGGGCTGTTGCGGCATTAGAGAGGTGCGGTTTTGAGATTGAAAATCCGGGCAGTGAAAATCCCCGTTATCAGGTTCGATTTGATGATAACTCTGAGCCGATGATCTGTTTTTCAAAAACATTCGACGATCCGTCCAATCCGGAATCGGGCTTTGCCGCAATCATGACATGCTCTGATGCAGATGAAAACTGCCCTGTTGTACCGGGAGCCGAATTTCGAAAACCGATCACCTATCGGGATCCAAAAGAATCGGACGGAACGGAGGTTGAAGCTTCAATTTATGATGAACGTTGTAAACAGATCGCTTCAGAAATGTTTTATTTGATGAGTCAAGTGAACACGATCTAAAGTTTCATCTCGTCTCGGTGCTCAGCTCCGAGATGAAATAACAGGCTGCTCTGCTGCCTTTAAGTATAGCGGATCAGAGCGCTGCCAAAAACCGTTTCACAGCAGAGCAGTGAAACGAGTACTGTGAGACAACCAAAATTTTTTACCACAATTAATCGCAAAAATACGATAAAATGAATACATCAACATTTATTGACAAACTACATTCAAACGAAGGAAAAAAACTCCAATTTATTTTACCTGATGAGACAGTGATCTCAGGTGATCTGCATATCACAGAAATTCAGCATCACAACGTAGACTCTGTAGATTGCGGAGGAAATTCGCACTCCTACAATGAAACTGTCGTGCAACTCTGGATCAACGAACGGGTCAACTCTGTAGCTGACTGGACCACCGACAAAGCCACTAAAATTATTGATATCGTTGGCCAGAAAAGCGAGTACATCGACGATGCGGAACTATTGATTGAATTCGGAGATTCCGATCACCCAACCATTCGCTATTCCATTGGAGAAATTGACAAATCAGAAGAAACTGTCTCGGTGCGACTGACAGTTAAACCCACTGTTTGTAAACCAAGTTTGAATGTGGGGAAAAAATTGGTTGGTTGTTGTTAGGAGAGCGGTGAAATCCGCTAATCTCCCTTCGAAGGGAGACAGAGATTCTTAATATGTTCTTACGAATCTCAGAGGGATGTTCCAGTTGATGCGTGGACATCCCTCGAGTTCATTCATTAGACACTCATTTCACTTTTCGCTTTCGCGTTCAAAAAATGAGCCCTTTCAAAGGGGGAGTTTTTTAAAACGGTAACGGAATCCACGCGGCGGATGGAAAGAGTCCAGAGTAATAAAAGATAGCGATTAGCAGGGTTCCCAGAACAATTGCGCCGGCGGGAGGATCCAGATGCGTATCAGCATGGGCATAAAAGATTCGTTGAACCAACTCGCCGAATACGGCAGCGATCAACCCAAAGAGAGCGCCGAGCAGCAAAAGTGCACCGAGTGAAACGCTTGCTACATCGCCACCGGTCGCAGCAACAACAGAGGTGCTTCCGATCAATGATATGTGGTGGGTCACAGGAATTTTCTCAACACCTAAATTCAGAAAAAGCAGCGTAGCTGCGCTGATCCCAAACGGTAAAAATACGCTCCCGGTCTGGATGGTCATAAATGCAGCCAGAATTCCAACCACAATCCCGATGGCCGTGACATCTCCCCATTTATATTGATGCGGCAGCCAGGGTTCAACCAGGAATCGCTCCGAGCCTTTTTCACGTTTTTCCTCTTTGGCAAAAGGCTCCATATTCAGCAAACCGCGCTTGGTATTTCCAATCACAGGATATTTAAAAACCAGCCGGTGAGCCACCGCAGAAAGAACTACGGCAATGGCAATCGGATCCCACGGAAGTGCAAAAATATTTGAGAGAGTTGTGATCCAATATCCAAGAATCCCAAAGAGTCCGCCAACAATTAAAAGCTGGGGCTTTGGACCCAGGGCATAGGCTATATTTTTTGATTCGTGAAAAGCAAAACCTGTATTCATATACCCCTTTTTAGCGGCGTAGGCAGAAGCGGCCACACCTCCCGCAAAACTGATGTGGGGACCAAAAACAGGCCCGAAAGCGATCTGAGAAGTAATCGTCGCAGAGTTTAACGTTTCGGGATTAAGCCCCATCAAACCGGAATAATCGCCGCTTAAAATTCGGACTCCCTCGCCGAGCATCACGAGAAAACCGGTAAAAATA
>CAYRDO010000226.1:0-6047 GCA_964422985.1 uncultured Rhodohalobacter sp.
GGTCGGCATCTCCGTTATAATATGTTTTCACTTTCATTGAATCGATTCGTGTTTGGTTCGTTATGTTTATTTAGAAATTTATTAGTAAGAAGTCCCCTCTTGAGAGGGGATTTAGGGGTGTGTTCAATCAGCGTCCTGTAGGACCCACCCCCAACCCCTCCCTATCGCGACCAAAAAGCGGTCGGCACAAGGAGGGGAGGTTCATCAATTAAAACTCACGGTTCCCTGGAATTCTCGTTTTAGGGCTACGCTACCCGAGCGTGACATTTCGGTGATTCCGTAAGGTCTCAATACTTGGATCATCGCGTCTACTTTATCGGTGTTTCCGGTCACTTCAAGTGCCAGTTTATCACTGGTGATATCAATTACTTTGGCCTTGAACGCTTGGGCAATCAGCATAATTTCTGATCGGCCAGCTTTGGCTGTTGAGACTTTCACAATCGCCAGTTCGCGTTCGATACATTTTTTATGAGTCAGATCGGTCACCTTCTGTACATCAATCACATTATGAAGGTGTTTGTTGATCTGCTCAACGGTCTTTTCATCTCCATAGGTGGTGATGGTAATTCGTGCCATTCCCGGTTCTGCTTCGGATGCAAATGTGACACTGTCCAGCTCAAATCCTTTTCCGCTGAAAATCCCGATGATCCGGGAGAATGTATTCAAATTATGCTTCACCAAAACGGAAAGCGTATGTCTGGAGTCTTTTTTCAAAACTGTAGTTGTTGCCATTATTTTTTCACGTCTTCATCAGATTCAACCATTTCATCGAGAGCTGCTCCGGATGGTACCATCGGGTAGCAGTTTTCTGTTTTCACGACACGGAAGTCCATCAGAACAGGTCCGTCTTTAATCTTCATCGCTTTGTCGAGCACATCCTGCATCTCTTTCGGATTGGTCGCCCGCATTGCAGTCGCTCCATACGATTCAGCCAATTTCACAAAATCGGGATTGTTTTTACCGAACACAGAGTAGCTGGTTCTGTTATTATAAAAGAGTTGCTGCCATTGGCGAACCATGCCGAGACATTCGTTATTCATGAGGGCGATCTTTACCGGAATTTTGTATTCAACGGCTGTGGCCAGTTCGCAAGAGAGCATCTGGAATCCGCCGTCACCGGTTATACAAACCACGTCGCGATCCGGGCAAGCCATTGCGGCACCCATCGCTGCGGGGAATCCGTAACCCATCGTTCCGAGTCCGCCGGAAGAAATCCATGATTTAGGCTTATTAAATGTATAATGCTGAGCCGCCCACATCTGGTGCTGACCCACATCGGTCACAACAATCGCATCTCCATTTGTAGCCTCAGAGATTGCTTTGATCATATGCTGCGGATAGATCTCATCATCAGATTTCGGTACCTTCAACGGGTGTTCTTTCTTCCAATCATGGATGGTATCCCACCAGGCATCAATCTTCGGTGCTTTGGCCAGTTTGCCAATCGCCGGAAGTACATTTTTCACATCGCCTACAATCGGAACTTCAACATCCACATTTTTTCCGATGCAGGAGGGGTCAATATCAATATGAATCTTTCGTGATTTCTGAGAGAACCCGTCCAACCGACCGGTTACGCGATCATCAAAACGAGCACCTACGGCAAGAAGAACATCGCATTCGGTGATTGCCATGTTGGCGTACCAGGTTCCGTGCATTCCAAGCATTCCCAGTGATTGCGGTTTACTTTCAGGAAATGCGCCGAGGCCCATTAAAGTAGTCGTGATTGGGATATTCAGTTTTTCAGCAAATTCGGTTACTTCTTCCCACGCTTCACCTAAAATGGCTCCGCCACCCACATACATCAGGGGGCGTTCGGCTTTGCTGATCATTTCAGCCGCTTTCGCAATCTGTGGCTGATGACCATGAAGTGTCGGCTTGAAGCTCGGAATATCCACTTTCTTCATTCCGGTGTATCGGGCTGCGGTGTTCAGCATATCCTTTGGAAGATCAACCAAAACAGGGCCGGGTCGTCCGTTCGTTGCGATATGAAACGCTTCACGAACAACGCTTTCAAGTTCGCTGACATCCCGAACCAGGTAATTCTGTTTAGTGATTGGCCGAGTAATTCCCACGATATCCGCTTCCTGGAAAGCATCGTTGCCAATCACGCTTGTTGGAACCTGCCCTGTCAGAACAACCAGTGGAATGGAATCCATCATGGCAGTGGCAATTCCCGTAACGGTGTTGGTTCCGCCCGGTCCGGATGTTACCAGCACAACGCCGGGTTTTCCGGTGGCTCGGGAGTAGCCGTCTGCTGCATGGGTGCCCGCCTGTTCGTGACGAACCAGTACGTGATTCAGATCATGCTCATCAAAAAGCACATCATAAATAGGAAGGTTCGCTCCTCCGGGATACCCGAAGATGGTATCTACGTCGAGGTCTGCCAGTGTTTTGATGAGAATCTCGGCGCCATTAAACTGTGTGGCGGAGTTCTCCTCTTCAGAATGTTTCACTGACTGGAGCGGTTTGCTCTGTTGAAATTTGTCGGCCGGTGATGAAGTTGATTCGGATGGTTTCATATTGTCTCGCGGATATATATTGCCCGCCAGAGGTCAAAGTTTTGTAAAATCATATTCGCTTCTAACCTCTGGTAGGTGTGATTAACTAATAATTAGAATTAGATTTAGAATGCCAGAAATTAGAATAGATAGGACTAGCAGCGGGAGAAGATTGCTGATAATACTATCAAAAGAGAGAGAATTAGATACTGATATATTTAAACTGCCAAAAAGAACTGCGAAGAATACAGCAATCACGTTCAGTATAGAATCTGTGCCAAACCCGTTAGCAGGGTGGTGCAAAAAATTTGTTGAGAAAGTATGTGTGATTGCGGTAGACAATTTGTAATCTGTTATTTCAACATCGCATTCAAAAACATAGACAAAGGCATGAATGGAAGCAAGAAATTTTTATATAATGTTGGACCAAACTCATACAAAGAAGAATGGTTTTTTCAAAAGCGCTTCCATAAAAATTAATATGGGTGCCTAACTTATTGTAATTCAAGAACTAAGGACATTTTTAGCTTTATGACGAAACTTAACAAATTCAGCTCAAGATTAACCGAAGAACAATCTCAGGTAGGCTCAAAAGCGATGCTTTATGCCACCGGTTTGAGCGAGGATGACATGAAAAAGGCCCAGGTCGGAATCGCAAGTACCGGTTGGGACGGTAATCCATGCAACATGCATTTGAACGGATTGGCCTCTGTCATCAAAGAAAATGTGTGGGAAAATGACTTGGTTGGATTCGTATTTCATTCGATAGGAGTGAGTGACGGAATCTCCATGGGGACCCAGGGAATGAAGTTTTCTCTGCCATCGCGGGACATTATCGCCGACTCTATCGAAACGGTGATGCAAGCCCAGTGGTACGATGCCAATATCTCCGTTGTAGGTTGTGATAAAAATATGCCCGGATCCATCATGGCGATGGCCCGTGTGAACCGACCTTCGATAATGGTATACGGCGGAACGATTCGTCCCGGAAATCTGAACGGGGAGAAACTGGATATTGTCTCTGCGTTCGAATCGTACGGACAACTGCTTTCTGATGAGATTGATGAAGAGCAGATGCACCAGGTGTTGAAACATGCTTGTCCCGGAGCGGGAGCGTGCGGCGGAATGTACACAGCCAACACGATGGCATCGGCAATTGAGACGATGGGAATGAGCCTTCCGTTTAGTTCATCCATTCCGGCAACCCATCAAGAAAAAGTGAATGAGTGTAAACGAGCCGGGAAGGCGATTCGACATTTGCTCGAAAAGGATCTGAAGCCGCTCGATATCATCAACAAGAAATCGATTGAGAATGCGGTGACGATGATTATTGCTCTGGGCGGATCCACAAATGCGGTGATGCACATGCTGGCGATTGCCCGTGCTGCCAAAGTCGATTTTACAATTGATGATTTCCAGGAGGTGAGCGACCGAACTCCATTTCTGGCTGACCTGAAACCCAGCGGGAAATATGTGATGGAAGACCTCTATAATGTAGGCGGCGTTCCGGCAGTTCAGAAGCTCCTGTTTGAGGAAGGACTTCTCCACGAAGGATGCATGACCGTAACCGGGGAAACTCTTGAAGAAAATGTTGAAGATCTGCCCGGATTGCTGGAAGAGCAAAAGGTGATTCAGCCGATTTCCGATCCAGTGAAGAAAACGGGTCACCTGCAAATTCTCTACGGAAACCTTTCGCCCGAAGGAAGTGTGGCGAAGATCACCGGGAAGGAAGGAACCACATTTAAAGGAACCGCCCGTGTGTTTGAATCCGAAGAAGATGCCCTCCAGGGAATTCGCGGCGGCGAAGTGAAAAAAGGAGACGTGGTTGTGATTCGGTACGAAGGTCCCAAAGGCGGGCCCGGCATGCGCGAGATGCTCTCCATCACCGCGGCGATTATGGGAGCCGGACTCGGCAAAGATGTTGCCCTGATTACCGACGGACGCTTCTCCGGCGGAACCCACGGTTTTGTGATCGGACACATCACACCGGAAGCTCAGCTCGGCGGAACCATCGGCCTGCTTCAAAATGATGATATCATCGAAATCGATGCCGACGAACGAACCCTAAATGTTCAACTCTCAGATGAAGAACTCGAGAAAAGACGCAAAAACTGGACCGCCCCCGATCTTAAAGTTCAAAGCGGTTCTCTATATAAATATGCAAGGCTCGTTTCGACTGCGTCTGAAGGTTGCGTTACGGACTTGTAATGAATATCGAATACTGAACAAGGAATAACGAATTTCGAAGTTCTCCTTCAATATTCTGACGTCCTTGTTCGATATTCATTATTCCCATTTCTCCGCGTCCCTTAGCGTCCTTTGTGGTTAATCAAACCGCTAAGTGCGCAAAGATTTTGCGGACCCATCCCCAGCCCCTTCTCTATGATCCGGAAAAACACCAAATCACAAGGAAAGGGAGCTCTACATAAAAAGTCCCTCCTTGTTTTATTGGTGTTTTTCCAATGAAATAGGGAGGGATTTAGGGTGGGTCTTTTACTCTTCCGTCCCTACATCATCTTTTGGGCCATCGCTGGTATCTCTTTTTTTGAGAGGTTCGGCAAATTGTAGAATCAGGAAGTTGACGAGGCTCAGCAAGATCGCAATTTCGTAGAGGCGAAATGCCACGGAAACCCCAATGGCACCTGTATTCCAGATACTGGCCGCCGTTGCCGTCCCCATAATGTTTCCCTTAGATTTAAGGATAGCACCACCGCCGATAAATCCCATTCCGGTGATAATACCGTACGTAACGCGTGCCACAGATCCGCCCTCTTCAAAAAAAGAGAGCCCGATCAGCATATACGCGCAAGAGGCAATCGACACAAGCGGAAAGGTTCGTAGCCCGGCCGAGCGGGTTGAGCGTTCACGGTTCCACGCCACCGGAAGAGAAAGCAAAAGTGCCACCAACAGCAACGCCAGGTTGCTGAGGATGAGATCCAGGTCAAATTCATTAAGCAACTGGTATGGCAGTTCTTCTAATGTCATATGACATTTAAAAAACAGCAGAGAGGAGTTGCACGTTCAATATGCAGCAATCCCCATACTCTTTTTCTCCTCCGCGTTCCTCCGCGTTCTTTGCGGTTTCATCCAACCGCGAGGGGCGCAAAGATTCGCAAAGGCATAAAGTAAATGCTCCAATCATCCAGTACACACCGGTGATCTCGGACTGTATTATCGATATACCAACCTCTGTAATACTCCGATACAACTCCGTATATACTCCGTAAATAGTCCGACAAATCACGGAAGAGTACCGGGGTTGTTCTGGAGTTGAATTGTACTGATGAAAAGGGAGTCAGCTTGGAGTTAAATACCGGTATGAAGCAAGGAAGAAATCATCTGCGATTTGGAGGTACGTCACTCCCCGGATGTTTTTCTCCGCGTCCCTCAGCGTCCACTGCGGTTTCAATAAACCGCTGAGCTCGCGGAGATCCGCAGAGTTTCTGAACCCATCCCCCAACCCCTTCCCTATAATCTGGAATAGCACCAGATCACAAGGAAGGGGAGTTTCCAAAGTCCCTCCTTGTGGCGTGCTTTTCGTCATAG
>CAYRDO010000227.1:0-5952 GCA_964422985.1 uncultured Rhodohalobacter sp.
CTATTACATCACCAGAATTCCCGATGAGGTGGACGGAGAATCGGGTTTGGCCGACATTCCCGTTTATGCCCGCTACAATTTCCTGGATGGAAGAACCAAGCTTTCAGGCGGTTTTTTTGCCACAATTCCGATTGGTGCTGAAGATATAGGTGAGGGGAACCTGGATTTTGGTCCGTTTATCGCCCTTCGCCACCCAATAAGTGATGTGGTTGCGTTGACAGGAACATTCGGGGTTGATTTTCGCGATACCGCCATTGAAGATTACGAAGCCTCGATGAACTTTGGAGGTGGAATTATTTATCATGCTGCCCGAGATCTGTTTGTAGTTGGAGAGCTAAAAGTGATGTCCGATCTGGATTACTCAGCTATCAGCGGCGGATTAAATTACCGGCTTTTTGAGGATGTGCACCTGCGAACAAATCTTCTGCTGGGCCTGGATCAAAATGCTCCGGATTTTGGATTGAGGGGCAGTTTGGTTGTGGTACCATAATCTTTATGACCACAACGCCACAAAGAATACACAGTCGAAACAATTCTGTCATTTAGCATGATTGCTTATTGATCGCTGTGAAATTCTCTGTGTCGTCATGGTTTTAATCCCCAGAGAGAATTTTAACTCTCGTATCAGAAATCAATTCCAAATTATAGGCGTGATGCTCGC
The DNA here is from genome assembly GCA_964422985.1 of uncultured Rhodohalobacter sp. GTDB lineage: Bacteria > Bacteroidota > Rhodothermia > Balneolales > Balneolaceae > Rhodohalobacter. The sequence goes on from CAYRDO010000227.1 coordinate 662, forward strand.
CCTCTGCTCTGTCCGTAAAATCCTCAAACTGGTCCAACATCTGTTCCCAGTATGAAACGCGATCATTGGTTTCTTCTGATCCACGTGGCACGCCGTTCGTTTCAATCTCTTCCAGGATGAAAAAAGTCATCATTCGAAAACTGTTTTCAGTCATCAACCTGTAAATATCTTTTGCAGCCGGATCGTCAGGCTCTTCATGAAATGCCCGGTTGGCAAAATTTTCGTAATTGGTATTCAGGGGTTTTTCTTCGCTGTGAATCTCAGTATCAAAATTTTCTACAATCAATTTTTTAGTGATGGCAAATACATTATGGATCGGGTAACCATCATCAATATGCATATGGAGTGTAAAGTATCGGGCTTGGGTTGTGGCATCTCCTCCATGAGAATGTTGCAACCCCAAGTCGAATAACCAGCCTGCATAAAACCAGGGGACTCGAATATCGTCCATCTGTTCTTTTACGGTACCTGAGGGTTTAGATCGAAGCAATACATTTGGAGGCATGGCAAAATCGCCTTCATCAGAAGGACCATTGCGGAGGTTGTGTGCCGTTAGTCCGATATCCCAAATGGGATTGTCCACATCATCATTTCGGGCCGGGAACCAGGCAAGGGTGGGTCGATCAGGAAACTGATCTTGATTCATCAACTCTTTTCTGAACATATGTTGAGCCATTAAAACAGATCGATATTTCCGATGAAAAAAATGCTCGCTGCTTCCATAGAAAATGGATTGAGTGAGACTAAATTCGTTGTTATACATCTCCCAAAAGTTTTGATCCGTGGGATTTTGCAGGTAGGCATCCTGCAGTGCATACCATTCCTCAGCACGTCCTTCTTTCGGAATTCTCGGTAAGTCGGGCATCCAATCAGCCATCGTTGCATGGTCGGTTCCATGAAACGGATCTTCTGACCATCGGTTAAAGGGAATACCAATTTTGAGTGTTCGCGGATTCACGTTCATCCATATTTCGCGATGTCGTTTGGCATCCTCAAGGGAGAGAACCGGCTCGGTTGCAAATTCAAAGCCCATATTTTGCAGTTGCTTACCAAACGCCAAATCACGTTCAGCAGCCGTATTTCCAGGCAAAACTTCACCTCCGGGTTGGAGGGGACGGAATGTCATCGGATCTTTTGGAGTGATGTCGTATTTAATTCTGAGTGCCTCAATCATCTGCTTGATCTTCTCAAAATCATCGGCTGTCAATTCAGAAGAAAACTGACTGACATGAGGCTCCGCTCTCCGTTTCAGTGCTGTATTACTGAAGGCGAAATAGGCCAGGTCGAGTCCATCGGGAGCATGGCAATTAGCACAAGCGGCTCCATCCTGAATGGCACCCGGTTTACGAAACGATTCAAGACCTTCCGCAATAATTTGGTCGAGTTCTTCTTCTGATGTATCTGATGAAAGTGTGGAATCCTGGCATCCCAAAAGTGAAACAAATAGTAAAGAAGCTGCAATAGTGAGCAAAGATGCTTTCATGAAGGCCCCTGGTTTGATTGAAAAGATGTCGCGGTTGTACTGTTAGCTAACTTGATGCCTCTACCCAAAGGATTATGAAACCATACTATTGTTACAAATAAATGTTCCCTTCGCTCCTAAAAAAGCTGTTTATATGCTCAGAAAATATTTGTCATTGGGTTGCCAGGTTGTTCAATTTTTTGAAAGCAAAATTTGGAGCTATTCTTGAGAGAAGATGAAGAAGTTTTACTTTCCCAACATGAATTTCCTGCTTCCCTTTTTCCACACTCTCGATCATTTCACCCACCGCTTCTTCCGGTGTGATCGCCATCTTTGGTGTATTTCCATCATGCCATGGAGTATCCACAACGGGAAACATGACTTCCGTTACGTTGATATTTCTTCCTTCAGATTGAGATCGAAGGACTTTGGTAAATGAATGAAGTGCGGCTTTCGTAGCACAATAAAAGGGATACGTAGATCTCGGAACAAACGCCAGCCCGGTTGTGATGTTGATGATTGAAGATTTTTGATTCCGTTCAAGAATCGGAGAAAAGAGTTTTGCTAAGCGGATCGGTGCCATCAGGTTCGTAGCAATTTCAGATTCTGCATGTTCGATTGTTTCGTCATCCTCATAGAAATTTTTGCGGGTCACAATGGCTGCATTGTTGATTAAAATATTGCATTTCGGATGATCCGTTTGAGTCCAATTTCTGAGTTTCTCGCACTCCTCCGGTTTAGAGATATCACATTGAAGATAATGGAGAGATGGAATTTCCTCTTTTGCTCGTTTCAGTTTACTGAGAGTACGTCCGCAGATCAAAACTGTATTTTGTTTTGCGATGAACTGCCTGGCTAATTCCAGGCCAATGCCGGAACTGCCGCCGGTGATTAAAATAGTGTTGTTTTGAAAGTCCATAATCTTGTTGATTTGTTTGATTATGGTCCAAACTAAAATTACCCGAAGTCTAAGTCATTGATCTATGTTAACGTAAATTCGATACATGCTTTTACCAGAATTTTCTTAGGATTTTACGGTCATCCTTGAGCTTGACTCAGGATCTCCGCTCGAAAATGAGTGCTGGTGATTCTGAATCAAGTTCAGAATGACGAATTCCATTTCTGATTCTCTGATCTCGAACTCATGTTATGTTAAGAGATCTGATTTTTACGAATCCGGCTCAGTGATTCCGGCGCAATGCCCAGGTAAGATGCGATGATATGTTGCCTCACTCTTTTCTCCAGGTCGGGATAGCGTTTTAGAAAATTCTCATAACGTTGAGCGGCATCAAGTAAAAGCAATTCTCTCTCGCGAGTTACTTTTGCGATGTATCCTTTTTGAATGAGAGCCACTAAAAATTCATTCCAACAGGGATCTTCATCAAAGAGTTTGAGAAACGGATCATAAGAAACGGATTCAATAACTGAATCTTCAAGCGCTTCAATTGTAAAGTAGGAGGGTTTGCCCTCAAGAACGGCATCATATGCACTTAGAACACTGCCTTTATCAAAAAACCCCTTTGTATACTCAATACCATTTTCGCTTGTGTAGTAATATCGGAACAGTCCACTTTTGACGAAAGCGATCTTTCGAGGAGATTCACCGGCACGGATATAATCTTCTCCTTTCTTAAGAGATTGAACCGTTATCAGTTTCCGGAATTTCTCTGTTTGATCCGGTGGAAGATTTGTGATCGATTGAAGGAGTTCGATAAAACCGAACTTGTTACTCATAAGTGTCTTGGGAATTCAGGTTAATTTCAAACAAAATTAAATACAACACTTATAACTTACCATCTGAATTGAGTTTCAGCAGCCACATCCGGATCGGACTCTCAAAACTGGATTGAGTACCTCCGGCCAAGATATATCCCCGGTCTAGTGTAAAAATTACAGATCGTCCAAAATCGTAGTAGGGAGTTTCATGATTAACTTCCCAGTTGATTTCACCAGTTTCATCCAGGTTTACTAACCAAAGATCGTCAGCTCCGGCTCCATTTACATTATTTGAACCGGTGCGAATGATATCACCTGGAGTGGTTTCTGCAGTATCAAAAAAGAACTGCTTTCCGGGTTCTTCATCAGGGTATTTTTTATCCCACAGAAGATTTCCGGCACTGTCAATTTTTATAATCCAACCCTGACTTAAATAAGTACCCGCAAGAATAAAATTACCGGAAGATAATTCAACAATATCATTTATTTCGTTAAAGTCAGGTCCGCCAAAATCAACGCTCCAGGATTTGTGAAGATCGCCATCAAGCTTTATCAATCTTCTGTTTGTAGATTCTTCGCCGGTGTTTGATTTGGAAATTGCCTCCAGTAAGAATCCTCTGTCATTGTTCAGAATTAGCGAAGATCCTGAAACTGCATAATTCTGGTTGTTTAGACCATAGCTTTTTTCTTCGATTACCTCACCGGATGCATCGATATTTAATGTTAACAACGTGTCGTCATTATTCTCCCTGCTCTTTACAATTGAAACTTGAAAGTTTGTGCCCAGAACCTTCATTGATGAACCCTTCACATTGTTTCCGGAAAATATTTTTGGCCTGGTAAGAATCATGCCATTCTCATCCATAGTTAGGAGTGATAGAATAGGGGCTGAATCATCATCAGAGATTCCGGAACCCTGTATCAATACTGCATATTGATTGGATTCCATTGTTTGAATACTTGATATAGACAGGTTGCTCAAATCTTGTAGTTGTTCTGACAGATTGATACGCCAAATTTCATCGCAATTCTCGTTGAATGTGACGATCTGATCATGTGAGTGAAACAGATACTCTCCTGAGTTCTTCTGAATGACCCCAAGACCTGTATCGAGACTTAAACTCTTCTCCCATGTTTTAAAATCCTCATCATTCCGGTCACAGGAAAACAGGTAGAAAGAAAAGACTAATAAGAAGAAGGTGAAATATCTCATAATTTCCCCCGATGCGATTGGTAGAATTGAATGTTAGCATGAGAATTCAAACCATTCGTGTCAAAAAACTAAAGTATTTGTCTATTGACCGGAAAGATCAACTTGATCTTGCAATGCTTCCAAAGCAGCAGACAAATACACCATCGGTGAATTCCAATTTATGGCAATTTCGTTTGATGCATAAGAACAATAATCATCAGTATAAGAAAGTGCTGGCAGATCAGATGGATACTCACAACCATCCTGCTGACCGGCATTGGGTCCGCCAGCCAACAATCCGGGAACAGGTTTTGAAATCAAATGAGCCCCGGAAGGACGATGATGAATATTTATCGGGGTTTTGGTTCCGTAGCCGGTCAAAAAAGAATATCCGGTCGCATTTCGTCCCAGCAAATAATCAAGATTAGACAGTGCATGGTTTAGGTAATCCGGATTTTCGGTGATGCGGTACGCCTGTATCAATGCAATTCCCTGGTTGGCGGCTACGGACGAACTTCCCCAGATGTAGTTATCAGCACTTCGGTCCATCACGGTTCCATAACCAGTACCTGTTCCGCTATTGATCAGACTGTCAGCCATCGAAACGATCATCTCTTCAGCTTTTGTGATATCCTCCGGAGCCGATTCAGAAAGGTCATCTGAAAGTCGGGCCATCGTATAATAAGCCAGTGTTTGAACATTGCTCCAGCTTGGAATTGTGGCCTGATCGGAAGGAAACAGATCGATTGCATTATAAAAGAGTGAGTTTTTCGTAGTGGCAAAAAGCTCCGTTGCTGCCCAGATAAATTCGTCGGTTGCATCATCGTCACCATATGCACCGGTTGTGATGTCGGGATCGAACTGTTCATTGAGTTCGCCTTGGTTATAAAAAGCATCTTGGTTTTGACGAGCCCAAAGCCA
>CAYRDO010000228.1:0-5890 GCA_964422985.1 uncultured Rhodohalobacter sp.
CGAATCTTTCCCAGGCTTTGTGCTTTAACGCGGGCCTCAGCTCGATCCAGCATAGGCTGACTCAAATCGATCAGATCACAATTCAAATCAGGCAGATGCTCTAAAAGTTTCAGTGTGTTATTTCCTGCGCCACAACCGATGTCCAGAATATTTTGGGCATCGGGATTATTTCGAGCCGCCGCCTGCGTGATCAGTTCCATTGCGAGAGGGGCGTCAATCGTAGCCTGTTGACCTGTTTCAAGATTTGAAAATCGTTCAACGTCGTCATCAAACCGCCGGCGAATTTCTTCAACCGATGATTTATTATCTAAAGAAGTACTCATTTTATCCGTTTACAAATTCACAAAAATGTAAGCTCTTAAGATAACAGATATGAATTTCCCAATCATTAAAAAGGGCTCTAATTTAAGCAGGTAACTTCTTCAGTAAAATTTGATCTACCTTAAAGCAGTTTACGGTATCCATTTTTTGGCCACAGACGTCACAACCAACTTCTTTCTTTTCTTCCCATTCCGGAAAGTTCAATAAGGTGATGTGATAATTCTTGCCGCAGTTTGAACACGCTGTTTCGTATTCCTCTTCTGTTGCGGGTGTATCGTTATATTCGCGTACAATTTCTATCAATTCCTGATTGGGTTGAATGGATGTGTAATCAAGTGTTACGATATTACATCCATCCGAAAAGATAGAAACAGGGCCATCCATAGAAACGGTTACGATAATCGCTTGTGGATAATCAAAACTGAATCTTCGGGCGGATGTATGGCGGGTTCCGGAGTATGCTTCGACCATTGTTTTGCTGTGATCGCTATAAGAAAGATGGGTTTGCCCACCGAGAATTTTGTTGTCTCTGTTGATAATTACCGCTCCGTCGTTGTACGTGATGTACTGCTTCAGCATTTGCTGATGGCTCGGGGTGTTGAAATCAAGGCGGAAGCTGTCTTTGATGGGTGAGTTGGTGTGGCTGTAAGTTGAATCAAGCCAATAGACAATAGTGGCACCAATTCCGCGGAGCGAGAGTTCGTAATACGCAAACTCAAGAATTTTTGAAAAGTTATCCGTCAATAAATCCGGGTAGTGGATTTGCATTTTTTTGAGTGCCGTATGTAATTCCCCAAGTGTTCGCCAGATACGATGTTCACAGATATGAATATTGCCCTTGTGATAGATCGACAACCGTTTGTCTGATCGAATAAGAACCGCTTCGTGATCGGATTTGCAGAAACCTAAAATTTCAGTATCGAGCAGGGAATGGTCAAACGCAATGGTATAGATGGTTTCTCTGTCTTGGACTCTTAGCCCAAATGTATTTTTTCCGTCACAAAAGGTGGGAGTGTATTCATCAATTATTTCGGCGGCCGAGGCAGGAAATTCATCCAAAAAGAACATACCCCATTTTGGCATTTGCTCTTCGTGAGGTTTGGCAAACATGGCGGCGGCAATATAATGCTTGAAATCAGGAAATTTTTCCAGAACCTCACCAATGTAAATCTGATTTACTTCAAGCTCTTTATCTAAAAGTTCGAGTTCATGATAGAATTCTCTTTTAAACATATTTGTCTACCTGAATGATTTCCCTGGAAAGCCAAATGAGAAAAAATGTGTCTGATGCTACTTTATCCAAAAAAAGGTATTTGTGCAACTGTTTCTGAAGAATGCAACAGACTTTAAATGAATAGCTCATAAGAGCTTAAAGAAATCTTGGAACATATTCAGTTTGGAAGAGCTTTAAGTAAACGGTTCATGAATTATCAAGAATTAAAATATATATACAGATGAAGAAAATAATCCCCATAACGCTATTTATACTGGGAATTTTAACATTTTCAGCGAGTGCTCAAGATGCTTCTGATCGGGCAGCTATTAAAAATTCATTTGGAATTGGTCCCCGGTTAGGATATTACAAAGCACAAGATGCAGATGAAGGAAACTTCTATGGCGGAATTCAAGCACGCGCAAGACTTGGAGCAGTTATTGGAATTGAAGGTGCTGTAGATTACAGGGCCGGGCAGGAATACGGCTTTGGACAATATACCGTTGAAACCAGCTCAATTCCGGTAACAGGTTCGTTGATGCTGTTTGCACCCATTAGCAATAGTTTCTCACCTTATGGACTTGCTGGTATTGGAGCATACTACACCCGGTATGATTATTCCGGTTCTATTGCAGGTTTAGAAGCTGAGGACGACAGTGAGTTCAACATGGGATACCACCTTGGATTCGGAGCGGAATTCCCCTTTAATGAACATGTGGCTCTGAATGTTGATTATCGCTACATATTCTTGAATCCTGATAGTAATGAGGAGTCTTTTGACGATGCAAGCTTCAATTCAAACGCATTTACAGCCGGATTGATGTTTTATTTCTAAGCTTCTGAGAAGAAGACGTATCATATAGTTAAAACCTGTTTGCCGGTTTTTGGGTGTGTAGACTCATAGCCAGCAGGCAGGTTTTTTATTGAAAGCACTTTCCTCATTTCTTAGGTGGGAGCGTGCTGATAAATTCGAGGCATTTATTCACCCAAAATTCGAGTTCCTTTTCTGATTTCAGTCCTTCAGGTTCCACGTAAATCATTCCTTTCATCGGTTTACCCGTAAAGTCCATTTTTTGCGTGTGGTCTTTTTTCAGCAAACTCTCATAATTAACGGGCCCGATTCTAGCCATTAATTTATCCTCTACAATACCACAGCACATGTGGCCGGAAACCATAAAGCAAAGGCCGCCGAACATTTTCTTTTCATCAACACTTGGTATTTCCTGTAGTTGCTCCCGAATTCGTTGGGCAAATCCTTCATCGTAAGCCATAGAATATCCCTGTGTTTAATTGGAAAGCATTTTTTTGAATTGACAAATTTTCAGCGAAAAAGACAACAGGTAGTTGCAAGAAAATTAAATTATTGCCTACCTGTTTCTTGCTGATGGTCCGGTATTCTCTGCTCTCTTAAAATGAAACTTCGCAACCGTTCCTTTCTCTTCTTTTATTTCAAAAGTGCCATCTACCTGCCGGATCAATGTTTTTACAATCGTTAAACCCAGGGATGATTGACTATCACCATTCAAAACATCTTCAGGGATTCCTTTGCCATTGTCTCTGATGGTAAACTCTGCCACATCATCTTGTTCAGTCACAATAATTTCAATTTTTGCGTTAGCACCGGGATCAAATGCGTGCTTGTAGGAATTGGAGATCAACTCATTCAGAATCAATGCACATGGAACCGCCTGGGTTACATTAATAGAGAATGAATCAGATGTAGTTTTCACATCAATATTTTCATCAGGATCGAGAGAGTTTTGAATCAAACCTACAAGGCTAACAATGTATTCGTCAATAGGTATAGAGGAGAGGTCCGACGAACTGTAAAGCAGCTCGTGAATTAGAGTCATTGTTTTAATACGGCGTTCGCTCTCGCCCAACAAGCTCGCAATTTCAGGATTCTCCGTAGAAACCCGCTGCATATATAACAATCCGGATGTTACGGCAAGATTGTTTTTAACTCTGTGATGGACTTCCTGAAGAAGGATTGTTTTTTCCTCGATCGATTTTTTAAGCTCGTTTTCGTAGTTGATATGCTCTGTGATGTCGAGTCCAACCGTTTGGCTGGCTTTTTGTCCGAAATACCGAATCGGTACTGACTCAATCTGAACATAGCGCTTTTTTTTATCGAGTCCGTAAACCTTGCGGATTTTTGGAGAGTAATGGTTGCCATTTCTGGTTTGTGAAATGTTGGCCTCGCGCCGTTTTTGATACTTGCTCTCGTGGAAAAAATCATAAGCAGATTTACCCACAAGCTCTTTGGGATCATTGGCGCCCATCATTTGTGCCCCCGCGGCATTGATAAACTGGATCTCTCCATCAATATGAATCATCACAAGGTTGGGATCCTGTTCAACAAGCCGTTCCCATCTTTTCTGGTTTTCCTCCGCTTTTTCCCGGGCATCGCGCTCTTTATTGATCTGTTCCTGAAGCTGTAGCGTCATAGAATTAAAATTTTCAGCCAGGGTTTGATGTTCATCCTTGCCGTCCATCTCAATTCTAAGGGCCAGATTTCCTTTTGCAATCTCGCGTGTCCCTTTTACCAGTGTACTCAACGATTTCTGAATTCTGGACCGAAGCTGATAAAGCAAGTATCCGAGAAATGTTACGATTGGTATCATAATCATCAGGAAATTGATCTGCTGACTCACCTGCATTTCGCGTATTGATTCCCTGCGGTTGGTTGCAATATTGTGCGAAATGGTTAACAGCATCTGGATGTCTGAGCGAATCCTGGACTCAGCCCGGTCAAGAAGGCGGTATCTGTCAATTATATCCGGGTAAGCATTCGGATTCTGCCGGATTTTTTCGATCAGGTCAAATGCGCTTTGGATGGATGAAAGAGAGTTGCCAATTACATTCGTATCCGAGAGGTCGTCAATATTTTCTTCGTACTGGTTGAGCCGTTCAAAAAGGGTGTTCCAGCTATCTAAATGGCGCTGTTCTCCATATTTAAGATAGTTTTCAATTACCAGGTTTAGCTCTGAAACCGTTTTTGTAAAATCACTAATCTGATCGATCTGCTCAAAATGTTGATCTACCTGAAATGTAGAGTACCAAAGATACATATAGAGCCCAATTACAGAACCTATCGACAGAATTGTAATGATATTCAGGCGTGCTCGAATTGTCATCTTACTACGGTAATACCATCTGGGTTTACTTCTTCAAGAGGGCCGAAATTAATGAATTCCTCCATACTTTTGATAGTCGTATCAGCCACGTCGTTGCGTATCATCCAACGAGCCTGGTCTTCGAGAAGGGTTAGCATCCGTTCGCTAAGGGAAAGATTGTAATCCATCTCTGTCCACAGAGATTTCACAACATCGAGAGGAACGTTTGTTTTTTCGGCTAAAAGTTCTTGCGCGTACGCTGGATTGTTGCGGATATACTCTTGGGCTTCTTTTATGGCATTCAAATATGCTGTAAGAACTTCGGGATTTTCGGCGGCATAAGAATCAAGGGTAGTCGATAACCAGAGGGTGGAATAAGTTAGATCAGTATCGAGAAACGTCGCATTGTCACCCAGTTCTTGTTGAATGTAGGAAGCATACGGTTCCCAGGTTACGGTTACATCAATCTCCCCGTTTTTAATGGCTTCCAATTGTTGACCGGGGCTCATGTTTACAATTTCCAACTCACTTTTTAAAATCTGATGTTCTAAGAGAAATGAATCGAAAAAATAATCGAGTTGAGTACCCTCGTAAATTGCAACTTTCTTATCCACAATATCCTCAGCTTCCACAATGCCCTGATCTTTTCGTGCGATAATTCTTTGAATTTTGTGAGAGTAAATTTTGTCCGCAAAAATTTGAAAGGAGGGAGTAGGTGCGCCCGGATAATAGCTCGTGTCCATTATGGAATAAATAACCGGTGTTTCGGCAACATGAGCAATCTGTACAACTCCATCAAAAAGATCGAAGAGAGATTCTTTTCCCGAGGAGTTTGCCTTTAAGGTTACATCAAGTCCGTTATCCTCAAAAAAACCTCTTTCTTTGGCAACGTACGTAGCAGCTTCGCCCTGGTAAGTAGATGTGATTCCAATTTTAACTTCCCTGAGGTTTGTGTCTTGCCCGGAGTTTGAGTGGTTGCATCCGGAAAAAAATAAACAAAAACTGATGACCAATAAGCCAGTGTAAAAAATGATACTGGTTTTCTTGCAGACAATCGTCATAAAGACAGGAATTGTTTCTTTTGAGCGTGGCAATATTTTTGAACGTCTGGTTGTACCACAGGTTGATTCAAAAATAAGTATAAGTACAGGAAATAGCTTGCCGTGAGCTGAGGTCTTTTCTTTGAATTATAATAGGTCAATCCTCTTATACTTCCAAACTCTTTAAATATATGACATTT
>CAYRDO010000229.1:0-5889 GCA_964422985.1 uncultured Rhodohalobacter sp.
GAATCACTCCGATTAGTGATTCGACCGCCCCTTATGCAAACCCACTCATTTTTTTGTTTATGGGCGGATTTATCATCGCAATTGCCATGCAGCGGTGGAATCTGCATAAACGAATTGCACTACGCATCATAAACTATGTTGGAGTGAAACCGTCTTCTATTATTATCGGATTTATCATCGCCTCGGCATTTTTGAGCATGTGGGTCAGTAATACTGCTACGGCTTTGATGATGCTTCCGATAGCACTCTCTGTGCTTCATTTTACCGAACGTGAAGAATCCAAACATTCATCAGTCACAAATTTTGAGATCGTATTGGTCTTGGCAATCGCCTATGCGTGTAACATTGGCGGGATTGCAACCCTGATCGGAACGCCGCCTAATGCACTTTTTGCAGGTTTTATGCTTGAAAATTATTCGGTTGAAATCAGTTTTGTACGATGGATGAGCATTGGTATTCCCCTTGTATTGGTATTACTTCCTCTCATTTATTTTATTCTTTCAAAACTTGTCTTCCCTATAAAAATCAAAGAGTTACCAGGAGGAAGAGAAGTTATTGATACAAAACTGAAAGAGATTGGTAACATTAGTATTCCGGAAAAACGAGTTGCAATTGTATTCATTATCACTGCAACACTTTGGATTTTCAGGCCATTGATTTCAAATATCATCACAGGTCTCTCGGATGCAGGCATTGCAATTGCTGCGGGCATTATTCTTTTTATCATCCCATCCGGAGAAAAAAAGCATCAAAAGTTACTCGCCTGGGAAAACATGCGTGACCTTCCCTGGGGAATTCTTATTCTCTTCGGTGGCGGATTGAGCCTTGCAAATGCTATAAGTTCGTCCGGTCTGGCTGCCTGGATTGGAGAAAGTGTTCAAAGCCTGGAAGCATTCCCCGTTATTCTTTTGATTTTTGCTGTGATTGTGATTGTCGTCTTTTTAACTGAAATCACAAGTAATACAGCTACCACTGCAGCTTTCCTGCCTATTCTTGCATCAACTGCTATAGGGATGGGACAAAACCCCTTAATGTTTATTCTGCCGGCCGCTATTTCAGCAAGTTGTGCATTTATGCTGCCCGTTGCAACGCCGCCAAACGCCATTATCTACGGAAGCGGAAAAGTGTCGATTCCGCAAATGGCAAAAGCCGGTTTCTGGCTCAATATTATCATCGCAATTATTCTAACTCTGGCCAGCTATACTTTCTTTGCCTACGTTTTTGGTATTGAAGTGGGTGTGATCCCGGGGTGGGTTTCTTAAAATTTTTTAATCTTGCTCAACTACGTTTTTTCACTCCTACTGCTCACGATTCAATCACTTGGTTTTATCGATCATCCATCCGGTGAAATACCGCTCACCAAAATTGATTCAGAAATAACTCTGGATGGAATGACGAATGAAAACGCCTGGAAGGAGATTGAGCCACTCCCAATGACGATGTACCAACCCATCTACCAGGGTGAGATGACCGAACAATCAATTATAAAGGTCGCCTACGATCAGGAATTTCTCTATGTGATGGGTGAACTTTATGATTCCGAGCCGGATCAGATCACAACTAATTCACTCTACAGAGATCGCTATAGCGGTGATGATACGTTTGCCATCGTTTTGGATTCATACAACGACGATGAAAATGCAAAGTGGTTTTTTACAACTCCGGCGGGTACACGTACCGATATGCAGGTTTCTAATGATTCCGAAGGTGAAGCCTCCATCAACAGAAACTGGAATACGTTCTGGGATTCGGCAACTCAAATAACCGACGAGGGTTGGTTTGTAGAGATGCGAATTCCGTTTTCAAGCCTCGGTTTTCAAGAGGTAAATAATGATGTCGTGATGGGCATGATTGTATACAGATACATCGCCAGGAAAGCCGAGCGACATATTTTCCCGTCCATTCCACCGGATTGGTCTCGTGGATTTACGAAGCCATCTCAAGCACAAAAAATCAGGCTTTCTGATATCGAGTATCAAAAGCCGTTTTACATAACCCCTTATCTTCTCGGCGGATTTGATCAGCAGTACGCTTTATCAAATAACGAAAACAGGTATGAACTTTCCGATCATTTTACGACTGAAGCCGGACTGGACATCAAGGTTCCGGTCTCAGTAAATATGAATCTGGATGTAACTGTAAACACAGATTTTGCCCAGGTTGAAGCTGATGAAGCTCAAATAAATCTGACTCGTACGCCACTGTTCTTTCCTGAAAAAAGGCAATTCTTCCAGGAACGTTCTGATATTTTTGAATTCAATCTTGGAGGACCCAACACGCTGTTTTACAGTCGTAGAATTGGACTTGAACAGGGTCGTCAAGTTCGAATTTTAGGAGGTGCAAGACTGGCCGGTCGAACAGGAAAATGGGATATCGGTATTTTAAATATGCAGACGGATGCTCTTTCCGCGCTTGATATAAAATCCCAAAATTATGGTGTCTTTCGTGCCCGGCGAGATCTGATTAATTCCAATTCCTATGCCGGCGGAATTTTCACGAGTCGCATAGGTGTGGACGGTTCCTACAACATCGGCACCGGTTTTGATTTTCTTTACAACTACACCGACGATCATTACCTCGATTTTAAAATTGCCTCAACATTCGATGATAGTTTCGATCAGGATTTCTCCCCAACCGATAACAGCCTGATACGATTATTTCTGAACCGTCGAACATCCTCGGGACTTTATTATCGAACCACTCTAAAAAGAGCCGGTCCGAGATATCAACCGGAAATGGGTTTTGAATCCCGAATGAATTATACTCTATTTGATGCTCGAATTTTTTATGGATTCTTCAATTCGCCGGAGTCCCCATTGCGGATTGTAACACCCGGATTGCGTCATTTTTCTACACTCAGAAATGAGGATAACAGTTTAGAGACACTGCTTTTCGAACAGCCGCTGGAAATTAGATTCAAAAATGAAGCTACTATTGAAGTAACAACTACCTGGTGGCATGAAGATCTCCGGGAACCTCTTTTCTTTAGCGATGACACTTTTATTGAGCCGGGTAGCTACTCATTTTTTGGAACCGAGATCATGTACGAAATGTCTGATACAAGGGCGTTACGTTCAGAGTTTGGCGCTCGGATTTCGAAATTTTATGATGGACAACAGTATTCAATCACGGTCGTGCCAACCTGGAATCAATCCAGGTATTTTGAGATCAGTGGGGAGATGGAGTTGAACTATCTGAAGTTTCCGGAAAGAAATCAGGAAGAGTTTTTGAATATCTACCGGATTCGATCTTTGATCGCATTGAACACTAAAGTTTCTCTGCAGATACTCAGTCAGTACAATTATCTGGCAAGGCAGATCGCCACGAACGCCCGCTTCAGGTATAACTTTGCAGAGAAGAATGATCTGTGGATTGTCTACAATGAAATCACAAACACTGATATTGAGAGAGCAGCACCGGTCTTACCAAAATTTGATAACAGGGTGTTTTTGGTCAAATACACGTATACCTTTCATTGATAAGTCAGCCGTAATTTTCTTCCTTTCCTCTATCAATTGACTTTCTTCATTGGGGCTAAAGCCCTATTGTGTATAGAATTTTCTACTTCCGTTGGCTGAAGCCAACGGTAATAGATGTCTCAAAAAGCAGTTTAGAATAGAAACTGTCCATTACCGTCAGTTTCAACTGACGGATAAATTAAGAGAACTAGAAGAAATGGCTTTAGCCACATTCACTATAAGGATTCTTCCATTAGATTGAGATCCCCATAAAAAAACCGAGCCTGTCCGTACCAAGCGGACAGAACCCGGTTCATTTTCACCTTGGTGTGATGGCCTGATGAAATTGTTACTGTTGAACACACTGATAGCCGGAAAGATTCTCCGCGTCTTCCAGTCGGTCAATCATATAGGGCACACTATAAAATGTAGTCCAGCCAAAAATCCTCATCCCCATGGAAAAGCTCCAGATCGGAATCCTTCTGCTGAAGAAAGAATTGCTGTCCGTCATCGGTAAATTACTGACCTCTTCCATGGCAGTTTGGAGTTCGCCTTGATTCTCAAACTGGCTGATCGGTTGAGACATTTCATCAATCATAAGATGTGATGATCGCTTACAGGCTTCCATTAAAAAGTCATCTTCTCCGGTAAAATCATAGGCTGTAATAAGCGGATGAATACTGGATAAATGCGATTCATAATCGTGATCAATGGGCGGTGTATCACGAATACTTCGGGCATGAGTTACGTAAGCTCGTTTAATATCCGGTCGGTCGAACATTTGCAAATACCTTGTAAGCCCATGTGAAAGGTAATTTTGCGAGTAACCGTACCGATCAATAGTCATTCTTCCACCCTGCTGTTTTTGAAGAGTGAGGGCGTGATCAATTCTGTAGTTCAGTTCATCCAAATATTTTTGTTCTTTGGACGCATCATAAAGTTCAGCCAGGTTCCAGATTGAGAGGTACAATCGCCGGCCGCGCAATCCATGCTCACCAAAAATCCGACGGATGTAATAATCTCCGGTCAGGCGTGCGATTTCAAGTCCACGGTGATACCCGTCTAAATAATAGGACGCAACCCAACCTGTTAGCCAGACGTGGGCAGAAAGCATGGATACCCACTGCTGTCCCGAATGTCGCCTACCCATTCCCAAATAGGGTGATCCTTCCGGCTGTTGTTCTGACAAAAACCAATCGAGTGCACTGTTTGTGTCACCGCGATACTCTCTGGGTGCCGGCCAATGGGTATTGTCTACGTCCATTGAATGACGGCTAGCAGCCTGGGCCATATTATACATTTCCGGCTCACCTGTTCGCATAAAATTATTCCACCACATGTAATCCTGCGCCGGCTCATTATTCGCCCACTGATACCAATTGTCTTGGAAATAGTAGTTTTTTACATCTCCATAGGTAAACATGCCGTACCAAGGCTCCCAATTTTGGTTGTAGAGCATGTAGTCAAACTTATACTGTAATGCACGTTCCAAATTTGGAAAATCATTATCTGCATCAGCAAAATCTCCGTATGCGCCGGATTTTCCGTACCAGTCCGGATCGGCATGAGCAACCGGTGGTTCTAATACAAAATCCATCGTTTCTTTAATCTCAGTAAGTGTTTTAGAGCCTTCATGAAAGTAGAAAATGGTCTCAGTGGTTTTGGTCAGCCCGGTCGCAAAGTTACCAACCATGCCTCCGCCACCTTCCAGGCTGTTTTTTTCGAAACTCATCGGCTCTTCATTGGGACTCCAACTGTAAGCATAGACCTCTCCTTTTTCAAGATCCACGACCAGTTCGTTGGGATATTCCTCCATCATATTTCGAATACCAATACTCACACCAAATTGATCATCGGAAATACTCATCCAACCATCAGCTTTCTGACCTTCTTTGATAATCTCGCTGTCAGCCGAAATGTTGGCTTTGAATCCGTCGATTCGTTCTTCACTTGTAGAATTTGGCTCGGCGGCCGACATTGCAGGATCTGGTCCGGTTTGGAATACAGAATATTGACTTACATCTCCAACAGCCGATTCATAAAAACTGGATTCACCTTCTTCCCACCAATCGCCGGTTAGTAATTCCGTTCGAAATGTTTTATCACCTTCAAGATTGTATTTCAGGCCAAACCCGGCAGCTTCAATCATATCATAAGGCTCTAGTAGTCCTTCATCCTGGCTCCTCTCCTCTTCGTCGATAATCAGTTCTGTTTGAGTGGCGATATCCGCATGTTGTTTTCCATTAAGCGGCTCACTCTGATCCGGTTTTCCGGTGTACGTAATGGTATGATACACTTTCACATACGATTTCCCCGCATAGGCATGGATATAGGTTACAAAGGGCGAATTTTCATGTTCAGGATTTGAATATTCATATTCACCAATCACTTTCACGATAGCATGCAGCGGACCTGAACCCTTTTCAATAAA
>CAYRDO010000230.1:0-5834 GCA_964422985.1 uncultured Rhodohalobacter sp.
CGGCTGGCCTTGGCGTTCAACGATGCTTTGTAGTTGCTCAGTTTCTCTCTCCTGTTCTCGTTCAGCTTCTTGCTGTTCTTGCATATCATCCATCTCTGATCCATATTGTTCCATCGATTCTGCAACGGCGTCCTGCATGAAAACCCCGGTGATTTCGGAGATCACCATGAGCGCTTCCATATGTCCATCCTCCAGGTAGGCGTTAGTCAGTTCAGAAATCCCATCTATATCCACTTCGTATTGTCTTCTTTCTGAAGAGTCCATCGATGTGAAATGCACTTTTGCTGCCTCCACGCCGTCTGAATCGATAGCATTCTGAATGGCCTCTGAAAGTAAAGGTTTATCCTGTGCTTCAACGATATGGAAAAGTGAAGTGGTGAGAAGAAGCATCAGAAAAATGGAAAGCATCT
Organism: uncultured Rhodohalobacter sp.; assembly: GCA_964422985.1. Classification (GTDB taxonomy): domain Bacteria; phylum Bacteroidota; class Rhodothermia; order Balneolales; family Balneolaceae; genus Rhodohalobacter. The sequence goes on from CAYRDO010000230.1 coordinate 411, forward strand.
TGCCTGAATAAAGGTACATGAAAGTCTCCTGTTGTGTGTGATCGAAGAATATTGGGAAGAGATCAAAGCAAAGCCCGAATTTTTGTCCCCTCTTTCTTGAATATATAAACTTCGATCAGCCAAGCAAGTGTTTATCTGATAGTTAAGCAGACGGTCGACAGCTGTCAGATTTCTATAATCGCCAATTAACAACCCAAAATCCGGAACTTACTTCTTCCCTTTCTCTTCAATTAATTGAACCGCATCGGCCATTCTGAATTTTTCAGGCTCGGTTCCTTTTGGCAGGGAAATATTTTTCTTTCCATACTTGATGTAGGGCCCATACCGTCCATCCAGGACTTTAATCGGTTTGTCTGTTTCCGGGTGTTTCCCGAGGTCGGCAATTTCAGAACTGCTCCGTCGGCCTTTTCCTTTTTTCTCTTTGATAAGCTCAACAGCACGATCTAGGTCAATCTCCAGAACGTTATCCGTCTTTTTCAGAGATTTGAAATTACCGTCGTGAAGTACAAATGGACCATATCGGCCAATTCCTGCTTTCACCACTTTTCCTGTCTCCGGATGTTTTCCGAGAGAGCGTGGAAGTTCAAGGAGTTTCACTGCGGTTTCAAAATCAACATCTGCCGGTTTCATCCCTTTGAGGAGAGAAACTCGTTTTGGTTTTTTATTGTCTTCGGTAACATCGCCGCGCTGTACATACGGACCATATCGTCCTGTTAACACATACACGGGTTCACCGGTTTCAGGATGTTTACCAAGCGACTTCGGTCCCTCTTTTTCAGCAACCAAAAGCTCTTTGATTTTATCGGCTGAAAGTTCACCTGGATCCAGATCAACCGGGAGTGATGTTGTAATATCTTCACCGTCGGATTCTACTTTCACATACGGACCAAATCGCCCCACGTGAACCCGCATTCCGTTCAACCCTTCAATCGGCAGATTCAATTTCTTCGCTTTCTGCGGATCAATCTTGTCTTCCTGCTCATCCACTTGATGTTTCAGGCCTTTGTCGCCTTTGTAATAATCGTCGAGATACTTCACCGGATCGTATTTTCCGTTGGCGATCTTATCCAGCTTGTCTTCCAGTTGTGATGTAAATTCGCTGTCAACAACGTGCGGAAAATGGTTTTCCAGAAGTTCCGTTACAGCAAAAGCGGTGTAAGTTGGTACCAATGCTTTGCCTTCGCTCTTGGCGTAACCTCGTTCCTGAATTGTGCCGATAATGGTTGCATAGGTACTCGGCCGGCCAACACCGCTTTTTTCGAGCTCTTTCACCAATGTTGCTTCCGTATATCGAGCGGGCGGCTTGGTTTCGTGAGAGATTGACTCGAGTTCGTGAAGTTCTGTAGCATCTCCCTCTTTCATCTCAGGAAGGAAAATTTCCTGGTTTTCAATAGCGGCTTCGGGATCATCGCTTCCCTCCACGTACGCCCTGAAAAATCCGGGAAACAGAATCTTTTTACCGCTTGATTTGAAATCGGCTTTTGTTCCATTATGTTCGGCGGTGATAGTCACATTGGTGAATTCTAATTTAGCTTCGGCCATTTGTGTGGCGATGGTTCGCTTCCAGATCAGGTCATAGAGTTTAAACTGGCGGCCGCTCAACCCCGTTTTTTCCGGATGTGTAAAACTGGAACCAGCCGGACGAATCGCTTCGTGTGCTTCCTGTGCACCTTTTGCTTTTCCGTAAGTCCGAACACGCTTAAACAGGTACTCTTCTCCATACTGCTTTTCCACTTCATTTCGTGCGGCGTTAATCGCCTGACTTGAGAGATTTGTGGAGTCCGTTCTCATGTAGGTGATATACCCGTTTTCATACAATTTCTGAGCAACACTCATCGTATCACGGGCGGAAAATCCAAATTTTCGGTTGGCTTCCTGCTGTAAGGTTGAGGTAATAAACGGTGCGGAGGGATTTCGTTTCTGAACATTCACCTCTACATTAGAAACTGCCCAATCCGCCTTATTCAGCAGATCCCGAAGATTTCCGGCTTTTTCCTCATTAAGAAGAACAACGCTGTCCGGTTTTTTAAGCTTCCCGGTGTTTTCATCAAAATCTTTTCCGCTGGCCAGGCGCTTATCATCCACGTGTGAAAGCACGCCTTCAAATTTATCTTTTTCACCTTCTTTTGAGAGGATCGCCTTCAAATCAAAATAAGTACCGCTCTTAAATTTCATTCGTTCGCGCTCGCGGGCTACCAGAAACTTAACCGCTACCGATTGCACACGTCCGGCAGAAAGTCCCGGCGCAATTTTCTTCCAGAGAAGGGGAGAGATCGTATATCCTGCAAGCCGATCCAAAATCCGGCGCGTTTCCTGTGCATGAACCAGGTTCATGTTGATATCACGGAAATTCTCAAGCGCCTCTTCAATCGCTTCTTTAGTAATCTCGCGAAATGCCATTCGTTTCACTGGGACTTTGGGATCTAACAACTCCGTTAAATGCCAGGATATCGCTTCACCTTCGCGGTCTTCATCTGTTGCTAAAATCAGTTCATCAGAATCTTTGAGCTGTTCTTTCAGCTTTTTTACAACCTTCTTTTTCCCTTTGGGAACTACATAAATCGGATCATATCGATCATCTACATTTATGCCCAGGTTCGACCAGGATTCTTTCTTGTATTTAGCCGGAATTTCTTTGGCCGATGAAGGCAGATCACGAATATGCCCCATCGACGAATCAACCACATAGCCCTTGGGCAGAAACTTCTTGATGGTTTTAATTTTCGTGGGTGACTCTACAATTACTAAGGACTTCATAAATTAATTTTGGTTGGATTCTACAAGCTCTTTTAACTCATCTGCATGAGCTTTAGTATTTACTTTCTCGATAATTTCCAGGACTGTTCCATCAGTATCAATCAAATAAGCGGATCTGCTGGGTCCTTCAAACGTATTCCCAAACATACTCTTTTCTATGATGGAGTCGGTGGCTGTGGCAAATTTATAATCCGGATCAGATGCCAGGATATAATCAATACACTGTTTCTTCGCATAATTCTTATGAGATCTGCATCCATCCTTGCTGATTGCAATCAGATTGTAACCTTTTTTATCGAACCACTTTGAATGTTCGGCAAGGCTTTCTGTCTGCCGGTCGCAACTGCTGGTATTGTTCTTCATATAGACAGATACAATCGTCGGACGGTCTAAAAGTTCCGAGAATTGTACTTCTTTCTCCTCGCCGTTTTTAACGATTTTGAGTGAAAAATTTGTGTCTATTTTTTGACCTTCTGAAATCATCTGTTTGGTTGAAATTCTATCTGTTTTTGGGACACTATAACCCAAAACGAATCACTTTTCGTTCTGTTTAACTCGAAATAAAAATCAAGACATTTAGTATACACATTCTAAAACACATTGGGCAACTGATTTTAGTAACTAGCTTTTTGGCGCTTTGGTTGAACAGTTTGCCAACAAAGATGAAGAGACAAAATGTTTGAAAGTCATCAGCAATTTGTTCCGAGATAGAATAGAAAGTCCAAGTAAATGTTTGAAAAGTGCAAGACTAAAAGTAGCCGGTAAATTAGCTTCATAAACACTTTTAAATAAATATGGGGGAATTATGAAGACATATATAAAAATGATGGTGCCGGTATTAATAATGATGGTTGGGATGGACGCAGTTGCACAAGAAACCGAAGAGAATGTTCGAATGGAATATATTCTGTGCAAACTTAAAGATGGATCTACTTTTGATGATGTTATTGCGAATGCAAAAGAGTATGGCGAAAAAGTACAGGCTGATGGAAGTCAATACAATCAATATCTGATGCGGCCACTTATTGTGGGTGAACGTCTTGAAGATATCACGCATATTTTGGTAGGTGAATGGCCAAACGGACAAGAGATGTATAAAGAATATGGGAATTATGTAAACAGACATATGGATGACAATGAAGATAGTCCCCATACCTGTAGAGTATCTTTTGCCACGATGGATCACATTGTAGTAAATGAATCCCGGGAAAATGAACCGATGGATTCGCGATTCCCGGTTCAACTTGCAGATTGTAAGCTAAAAGACGGAGTGTCGCTCGAGCATGCTGTGGAAGTTCAAAAAGAAGTGGCGGCTGCTACGGTCGAAGCAGGTATGGATGGCTATGGAGTACACTTCCAGGAACCATATTTAGGATGGGAGAGCAGTGAGTATGATTTTCTGTCTCTTGTATGGTGGCAAAGTTATCAGCACAGAGGAAATATGGCACAGAACTACTATAAAATTGGAAACGAATATGGCCAAAAAATGAATGCCGTGGCAAGCTGTGAAAATCCACGGGCATACTTTGCTGAAGAACTTTTCCAAACATGGGAGTAGATTTACATTTCTGATATCTTAAGACCTCAAAAGGCGCGTGGTTATCAACTGCGTGCCTTTTATTTTTTTTGTTGGTGCAAAAGAAGATGAGCCACCGCCGCCACAACAATCGAGTGATGAACCGTGCTGTTTTTGACCAACTCTAAAAAATAATCGAGTTCCAGAACGTGAACGGCAATATCTTCATTGCCATCCAGGTTTTGTTCGTCTACTTTAATGCAATTCTCGGCCAGGTACATATGGGTGTAGTTGTTGAGGATTGCGGCATTTGCACTCGTATGGCCTAGTTTCGTCCATTTTTTTGATTGATACCCGGTCTCTTCCAGCAGCTCTCTTTTGGCGGATTCCAGGGGCGATTCATCCTCATCCACCATCCCACCCGGAATTTCCAGGGAAGATTCGTGAACACCGGCACGATATTGCTCAACCAACACAATTTTTTGATCGACGGTTAAGGCAATAACATTGATCCAATCCGGAGCATCAAGAACATAAAATGGTGCCGTTTCAGTTTTTTTGTGCGGAAGGAGGTCTCGTTGGTGGAGAGAAAAAATGGGAGTTTCCAAGAGTTTCTTATCTTCAATGATATCCCATTTGGGTTTGGAAAAAGAAAATGAATCAGACATAGTTTTACTTACATGGATGAACGTATTGAAATCACGGGCGACTCTCTTTCGGGCGATGAAGAACGAAACGACATCGTAGAAAAGGCCTGCGATCTTATGGAGAAGATATACCGGGAAGGTGATTATCCAAAACTAATGGTGAAGCGATCTTGGTCGGAGCACAATCCAATCATTACCGGGGAGATGGCACTGCCGAGTGCTTATCGATGGTATTTGAAACGCGAGCTCAGAAAGCTTCTTGAGAAAGGAGCCAATATGAAAGTATTTCCGTCGCGTCCGCGGGTGGCCATTAACGATCCCGTTCTGTTTGATAATGCGGATGAGGATGATTGGGATATCACTCAAAAAAAATTATTCCTGTTCAGCCCGGAGCGGATTGATATCTCCCTGAATCGACTGGAGCATTATACAGGAACAAAGCCGGAAGATTTTCAGCGATATATCCTTTTTACCAATTATGATATGCATGTGGAGGTCTTTCAA
>CAYRDO010000231.1:0-5746 GCA_964422985.1 uncultured Rhodohalobacter sp.
GTCCTGTATATCGAACAACTCTTGTTGCAGCGGCTCTTACCCGATAATCCTCCGCATCAAGCAACCGGCGAAGCAGTTCTTCATCCACCTGGTTTAATCCCCAGCTTACCCATAATCCTTCTAATAAATGATGTTCATATCTTTCATCATTTTCATCGAGGTTCTCAACCCAGGTATCCAAATGATTTAGTACTTCTGATGCGTCACGGCCTCGTAATTCCAACCGGGTTCGTTCACGGGTTCTGAATTCGGGAAGCTTCAGGTTTTCCAACAACTCTTCGATGCTTGCATCGGCAACGTTTGCAGGTTCAACGAGCGGACGATCGGGATATGTAATTCGATAAATACGGCCATGTACATGATCTCTCAGTGGATCTCGAGCATTGTGCTGCATATGGCCGATCAATACATTGTGCCAGTCAACCAGGTAGAGTGAACCATCCGGTGCAAATTCCATATCAACAGGACGAAAATTCCGATCACTCGATTGCACCAAATCTAATCTGTGGTTGCTTACATAACCGGTCCCATCAGACTCTAACTTGTGCTGTTTTGTGCCTAAAAAACCGATCGTATTATTGATCATCAGATCTCCCTGAACGTCATCCGGAAAATGCCGACTCGACACAAATTCCAATCCCGAGGTAGGACGAACTCTGTGATCATCTTCAATCAGATTTCTCGATTTGGGAGTGGCTACACCATACCTTGATTTCACGGTACCCGGCATCATCCACAGAACATCCGGACTTGAGGTTTCGGCGAAGAAATTCTGTCCCCATTCATCAAATGCAATCCCCCATGGGTTTGGAATGGATAGCTGAGCCGTTCTTTCCAAATGCCGACGCTGCGGACTATATCGATAAAATCCACCATTCGTTGCCCGAACCGGACCGTAAGACGTTTCCACATTCGTGTGCAAAAATACTCCTTCACCCATGTAGATAGCTCCGGATGGATCCAACGTATAAGCACTGTGTGCGTGGTGAGTATCATGATCGTCAAAGCCGCTTAACACAATTTCACTGGTATCTGCCTGATCATCTCCATCCGTATCCGAGTAGAGCATCAGGTTTGTACCCTGTGACACATAAACACCTTCAGGAGCAAACTCAAAACCAACCGGAAGATGTAATCCATCCACAAACGTCGTCTGTTTGTCGGCCTTGCCGTCGCCATCTGTATCTTCAAGAATAATCAGTTTATCATCAGGTTTTTCATCGCCCGGTTTGTAGTGCGGATAGCTCGGCATGGTAGCTACCCAAAGGCGCCCTTCGGTATCAAAAGAGAGTTGGACGGGATTTGCCAGGTCCGAAAAATCTTCTTCGGAAGCAAAGAGTTCAATTTCATAACCCGGAGCCATTTCGAATGTCTCAAGCGCGTCCTCTCCATACTTATATTCTGGATTTCCATGCTGATCGGGATCAAAATTGGTTTCTACTTCGGGCAATTGGCGGGTATTTTGATCTGCTGCAGCAACGTCCATGATTTCGCCATCAGTCGCACGCCAAATCGCTGTATCCCTGATAGCTGTCATCTGACGAATTTTCTCAATCTCAGCCGGGTAGTTGTCGGGGCCAAACGGATTGTAGCGACGGCCGTAGGCATGTACGCCATTTGGAATTTTGTAATCATTATGCCACATCCAGTTTTTTTCAAGTACTGCTTCATGAACGATATCACGATGTTCTTCAATTTCCGAATCAACCTCACCGAAAACCCGATCAGACAGCAGTTTTGCGAATTTTGCATACCCTTCATCAGTGAGTTGAGAACCATCGATTGTTAACGGTTCATCACCCGATTCAAACCAGTCTTCAGTCGGTGAAAATACATCAACAAAAAGCACTTCTTGCTCTTCGGCAAGCGCGTTGTGTTCTTCCACAACCTCCTCCATTGCCTCGGCGTAAAGACTCAGATTTTCATTCTCCGTACTTCCGTCGGGCAGGTCGTATTTATCAGAAAGATCTTCAAACGCTATGGGAGAAATAATGGCAAGCTGCGGGGGCGTTTCTCCATTATAATTCTGAGCCAATGTGTGTTTGATAAAAGCATCCAGTTCGGCTTTATAGTTATCCAGTCCCTCCTCTCCTTCAAACGATTCATTGTATCCAAAAAATGCGATGATGATATCTGTTTCAAGGCGGGTAAGCCACTCGTCCGGAGTTTCAAAGTGTCCCTGACTATCTGAATCTCTGGCTAATTCAGTGTAAAATTGTTCTGCGCCGGGAAATGCCCACGGTGAGTTGCGCGAGGAATGAGGACGAAAACCTGGTGTGTTGCCGGGATCACTCATATTCCGGATAACGAGTAAACTATCTGGATAGCGAAGTTGCATCTCGGTTTCAAAATGACCGAAATTCATCATTCTCGACCCAAGATTATTCCCGATTAATGTAATATGATCATCCTTACTAATATTTAAAGGAGGATCGGTTCGAGTACATTGAATAGCAGTGAGGGAGATCGCAGCAATTGAGAATACCGTTAATAATCTTCTAAAATTTACTTTCAAATTAATCCCTATCTATAGTTTATAAGTTGTTTGAGATCATGCATGTTTGAAAATTCTGTTTTTATTTCCCCTTCGAAGGGGGAAAACGAACAAAGTGAGCAGTGGGATGACCCGGCAAAAGGTTTTGGAAACAAATATTCCAGTTTTGAGGATAAACCTTTCTTCTTTTCATCCCCTATTGCCCCTTCAAAGGGGGACACTCCTCATTTAGTTCTTATCCCAAATTCACATTATTTATAATCAACCGGTTTAAGTCCAGTTTGATAATCACCAAATCCAAATTCAGTTGGTGAATATTCTCCGATAATATCAACGTTGCTTTCCTCAGGAACGTCCTCACCCATTTCAAGAGCCCAGTAAGAGGCGTTCACCAAAAGTCTTCGTAAACCCTCACTTTCCAGATCCTGGGATGAGCCCATCGTTGTGGCAAAAACTTTTCCGGTGTTTCCCTGTTCCGAAGTATACATTTTGGTCCACGCTACCGGCATAATCGATTTTTCCCAATTAATAGCTGCCTCAGGTGTCATTCCACTCGTGGATGCCCCCCATACAAGAACGTCCACTTCGCCTTCAAGTTCTCTGGTTCCGTATACATCCGTCGGTCCCCAAATATCGGTGACGCCTCGTACAATCGGGTGATCATTCCGCTCCTCGATTCCATCTATCAATCCACGGGTTCCCTCGCTTCCATGAACGCCATGATGGTCAACCCATGTCTCTCCGAGAATCTGTCGTCCGAATCCTCCTTCCCAACCGGGAACCTCACTATTCCAGGAATACTTTGCATAGTCACTTTCCGAGTCTTCTGAATAGGCAAATGCATGCGTTGCTGTTCGCAAAGCAACGATAGGTTTACCGGCTTGAAGATATTCATCAATATATCTCATCTGTTCATCCGGCAACTCACGGAAGCGCGTAAAAAGCACCATAAGATCAGCAGATTCGAGATTTTCCAGTCCGGGTATGTTGTTCTGATAATCAGGTTTGATTTCACCGCTTTCGGGCTCAATCGCAAACAGAACGGTCGTTTTAAACCCATGATGTTCCGATAAAATTTTGGCAAGCATAGGCAGTGCTTCTTCAGACCGATATTCATCATCACCACTCACCAATACAATATGCTGACCGTTACCGGGTCCCTCACTCGGCCCAAACGTAATCCACTCTTCGTTTTCCTGGCCATTACAATTCTGGATACCGAATAGAGCAACAGTTATCAGTATCAACATAACCTTGAATACTCTTGTGTTAACTTGAAATGCTTCCATCAATATTTTTATTTCGAGTTCATATTATCGCCTACTATCGTAACCTAAAAAGCATTATTTCATAGACGCCACTAAAACACTAAAGCACAAATTTTTTTTAGTGTTTTTTGTGCTTTAGTGGCTTTTTTCAAATTGCTAATTATCAATTAATTTATCTCTGTTAAACACTGATTTTGGATCGGGTTCTGATCCTCCGAGAACAGCAATCGCATTTTGAACAGTTGAAACACACATATTCCGATACGTGGTGGCCGTAAGACTCGCCGTGTGTGGTGTGATTAATGTTTTTGGATGATTTAACAGCGGATGATCACTGTCCGGCGGCTCTACTGCTAGAACATCGGAAGCAAAACCTGAAATCTTTTCCTTTTCCAATGCCTCTACAAGTGCCTTTTCATCAATAATTGGCCCCCGCGCCGTATTGATAAGCCAGGCAGTTGGTTTCATCAGGTTGAGTTGTTCTTCGCCTACCAAATGCTTGGTCTCGTCAAGAAGCGGAACATGAACGGTCACTATATCAGCTTGTTTGAGAACATCTTCCATGGAGCCGCTTTTATATTCCGATTGAATGGGAAACTTATCCCAATAAACAACATTCATTCCAAAAGCATCAGCCAGTTTTGCAACCCGCTGACCAATATTCCCCATTCCCAAAATACCGAGCGTCTTCCCTCTCAATTCATCACCGCTGTATTGATTTCGCCAGTGCCAGTCCCCGTCTTTAACATGATCCACAGAATTCCATGTATTCCGGATACCCATCAACATCAGGTTTAACGCATGTTCGGCTACCGTTGAAGAGTTCGATCCGGGAGCATTGATCACTTTGACCCCTCGTTTTGTTGCTTCATTCACATCTACATTATCAAGACCAACCCCGCAGCGGGCCACAACCTCAAGATCGGGACACGCGTCCATCAACCCGTTGTTTACCTGACCTTTCCCTCTTGTGACAATAGCGTGAATGGTTACGCTTCCAGCGACTTCAACGGGATTGGAGCCCTGAAAAGCTTCATGTACATTTGTGTTTTCACGCAAGAGGACATCCGCCTCAGAAGCAACCGTTTCGAGAAGAAGCACATTTTTTTTCATTATAAAAACCTAAACTCGATTATTAAGATTGACTATTGAACTCTTTATCCTATAATCTATTTCCGTTGGCTTCAGCCAACGGTAGAAGGACCTGGAACCCCGGGAGGGCTTTAGCCCCAAATTGAATGTGGCTAAAGCCATCTTTTGGTGAATCCTTTTTTACCGTCAGCTAAAGCAGACGGTAATAGAAAAACGACACTAATAGAAAAATCAACCTGCTCAAGAATAATAATCAGACCGTCTACTTCTTCTTTTTCTTCTCACCGTGATAAAGCGAGGCATCATCACTTTTGTATCCGCGATAATCTTCACGATTCGATTTATAGAGTCCTTCTCCGTAGAGTTCATCTTCAAAAATAGAATCATCAATATCAGCATCGGGATGTGATGACAACTCTACAAGATTCCCGGACGGGTCACGAACAAACATCTGCATAGCTCCATCGGGTAACTGCCGCACTTTCCCCCAGGGTTTAATGTCGATAGCCTCTAACTCTTTCATTCGTTTGAAGAGGGAATTGAAATCGTCCACCTGCATGCATACGTGCCCCCTGAAAGAGGGCGTATCTTCCCACTCGGAAAGATGAAGCTGCTGTTCATCGTTGATATCAAAAAACAGTACCGGGTAATCGAAATTAAACGCCGGCAGCGGTTCAAGCCCCAGCTCTTTCTCATAAAATTCACCGGCTTCTTCCAGATTATCTACAATGAGTGTTACATGGTTGATTTTAACTGCGCGTGCCATAGTAGTTGGGTTTCAGGGTTCAAAGTTTCAGGTTTAAGGTCTGTCAAGCCGGAATCTCTCAACGTAATCGATGGTTGGAGATTCCGGGTCAAACCCGGAATGACTGGTAATATTTCAAATGTATGG
>CAYRDO010000232.1:0-4025 GCA_964422985.1 uncultured Rhodohalobacter sp.
GTTTACCTGTTGTTCTACCCAATTGTCAATGTTATCCGGGCCCATTGATCGGCAGCCGATTCGGAATGGTTCAGATGAAGTGGGAATAGGATTCCACGCGGTCTCTCCATTAGATCGCAGTGCACCAACTTTTTTAAGCGTAAACTCTTCAAGCTCGGGCGTTGATGAATTAAATGGAAAATTGAAAACTGCTTCGGATGCATCAAACCCGTCCAGATGTTGTTCGAAATAATCCAGGCATCGAACGATGAGCTCTTTCGCTTCATCTAGCGGCTGATTGGCCAGATTGAGATGCTGCCAGCTATGCGGCATGATCTCGTGTCCTCGTTCCCGGAGGGCGTTCCAATCATCGAAATTTCCCATAAGTTCAGGCAGGATCCAATCATCCACTTTTTGAAAGGAGGGGAGATGACCCGAAGCGATGATATTCAGACATGCACTCAGACCATGCTCTTCGTAAATATCAGCAATTTTGTAAAATGAATTTTTGAAACCGTCATCAAAACTGAGTGTAAGAATGTGGGTTTTTTCAGGCTGAGAAAACGGTCCGAGTTTGAGTCCAACTGTACCGAGCAAAGATGTTTTGAGAAAGGATCGCCGTTTCATTAGCGTTGAAATGTGGTGAAAGTTTTACATCAGGTAAAATAGACGAATGCCTGAGTTTTTCATTACACAATCTACACAATGAGGATGAGTTGTTTTAGAAAAAGCTATATAAACCTTCCGCATAATATTTCATTGGTTCTTTGATATCCCTGTTTTTAGCAAATTCACCGGGACTTCCCACCGTTTTGTTCGCATCAAGAAGAACCGCTTTCCCATCGTTGATCACATAGTCGAACTTGCCATAATTGAAACCGAGTTTTTTCCGGAGGGCAAGAATATCCGGGTGGGGATCGATATCTGTCTCAATACTTTCGGCAGTATCTGATTTAACAATCGGGTCTTTGCTTTTAATCAGCGAACATCTCGTTTTATCCCCAAGAAAGATCAATATTCGTGTACAGTACAGGTCCCCGTCTTTTTCAGGTAAGAATTTTTGGGTAACCAATCCCGGGTGATAGAAGTAAAACGACGGAAGGTCCTGCAAATCGTTAAATACCTTATAATCCAAAGCTGAGAGAATCGGGGAGGGCAGAAAGGGAAGGTTTGAATGTTGAATTAAAGAATAGATTTTCTTTTGGATTCTTCCAGTAAACCCTCGCCCTCGTCTTTCGGGAATTCCCGCCGAATTGTTATTTGATTTTACAATCACCCGGCCATCCCACGAGTCATTTTTATGGATTAGGTGATCGCTGTACGATTTTTTGCGAATATCTTTTACCGATCCGTTAATGCTTAGCGGGTAACGTTTTGCAAATTTCAGATACGAATCCGGAACTACGGAAAGATCTACATGCACAAGAATAATATCGGCCGGTACAAATTTTTTTGTCCCAAACAGGAAGATGACTTCATGTCCATCTTCCTGCCAGATCTCTGCAAGAATGGAAATGAGATAGTCTTTTATCCTATCTTCATCATCATTTTCATGCATTAAAATGGCAATGCGAAGGTTTTTCATCGATCAAGCAGAAGGTGTAAGAACAAATGTTCGGCAATACTCCCCCAGTTCGTATCCAGGAGTAAAACATTCAACCTCTTCAAAATTTTCTTCTTTAAAAAGAGTTCGAATTTCGGTGAGTGTAGGATATGTAATAACTACCTCCGAGCCCTCATACAGTTTAAAAGATTGTAACGATTCCATCGGCCAACCCGTTTTCTTGGTCAGCGTATCAAAATCGGGACCTTCATTTACCAGGAAAGTCCACACATTGTTCATTTTCGATCCTTCCCTTGTATCCGATTGAATGGATCTCATTAACCTGAACTTAAAGGGCCAGACATTTTTAATTTCACCATTTAAAACGGCATTGATCACATTGTGTGGGTCTTCAGGTTTCTCATTGTTTAAGAAAATCCGGAAAATAAAAAGCCCTTCAGGATGAAGAAGATCTCGTACGGCACGTAATAACTTCCTGGACTGGGTAGGATATTTTAAAGGTGCAAAAACGCCATCACCCATAATGATATCGCAGGAGTTATCCTCGAAAGACATATCCAGCCAATCGCCGAATATCACTTTCTTGTTGGGATTGCCCATCTCCGGCCAAACATTTTTAATCATCGCTTGATTATTGTCCACAGCGATCATTTCGCAGCCCTCAGGTATTTCCAATGTTGCAAGCTCAGGGGTAACGCCCAACACCAAAACCCGGTTCGATACATAGTTAGCATTTTCATTACTGAGAATCTCTGATATAAAATTTACATCCTGTTCGTGGGGGCGAAATGGGGGTGTAATTCGATCCCAATTTAGAGACACTTTTTCCCATAAATTATTTTCAGTGTACATATTATGTTGTATCCCGGTTTAGAATAGATGAGTTTTAAAAGCCAAAAGTATTTTTGAAAATAAGGTAATGAATGTATACCTACTTCTGCTTTTTTCAAAAAAAGATGGGATCTATTTGTGAATATTCTCTCTTTATTCTGGACTCCTCTGACAGGTGATAAATATTGAAATAATTATTTCAAACTCTCAGAAAGATTTTTTGCGTTTTTATCTCTTCAAAGCCATGCCGCTCGTAAAAATCGTGAGCATCATCACGAACGGTATTGGCGCGGACTTTTACTTTTGTGCAACCGGTTCCCCGGATCCAGTCAATGGCTTTCTTCAGTAACTCTGTCCCGATACCTTCTCCCCGTGAATCGCGTTTTACAACCAGGCTCACAATTTCTCCGACTTCTCCCTCAGCAAGCCGCAGGTCGATAAATGCGTGGACACATCCCAGCACATTTTCAGAATCGTCCACCGCTACAAATACCCGCCCATTTCGCTGTCTGATTTTTTCAAGCCGCTCTTCAATCAGCTCTTCATCAACTGAATAACCTAATTCATTCATTAATTGAACAATTTCAGAAAGATCTTCTTCGGATGCGTATCTGATTTTCATTTGATCTTGATTTTAAACTCAGGGACTAAAGATAAAAGTGATTGAATGGTGATTTCGTAACCTTTTCTACTTTTTGTTCTTATAGTGATTAATAACCGGTGAAAAATCAGCCGATGCTGATATCTCCAGGAACTTTTTGAATAGATCTAAAGGGAAGTCTTTAACATCTCTAAAATTCACACACCCTTTCTGAATTTTTAAAGAGTTGGATTCTTTTTTGATGAAATCGCGAACCTCGGTATTTGCATACATCACCATGGAATGGAATGAAAAGTGATTCTTTGTCTTTGCAAGCCCATATTTAAACACGCCCTCTTCTTCATAGACAAAACAATGTTTACTGCTCATAATATCGCCGATTTTCTCCTCCACGTTCGAATCGATCTCCAAAATCAACTCTCTCATTTTGTTGATGGCGTCTTTTTCTTTTTTGGATAGATTTGATAAAAAAGTGTTCATGCCGGAATTTTGCAATGTTTTAGACAAATAGTAGCCTTACACTAAATTTAACAAGAAACACCATCACCCGTTCGTCCATTGAAGGTTTAATATCAGGTGTAGTACAAGTCTTTCTTTCTCATCCAATCATTGAAAAACTGACTCAATTCCTTTCTGAATCGAAATACCGACGACAGACTCATGTGTTTCATCTTCAAAAATGGTAAACGATAACTGCAAGTCGGGATAGTTTCTGCTTTTGATCTGCTCCACCATTTTTTTGGTGTTTTCAATCATTCCCTGTGGACCACTTACAAATTCTTTTGAACCGACGGATATAAAAACTTTCTTGGCCATATTTGAGTGGCTGTTTGCGTACGTCTCTTCAAACTCAAAAGCCACTGTGTCATCCCACCAAAGTGACGGACTGGCGATGACATATCGGTTAAAAGAATCGCTGTGGTTAAATAAAACATACAAGCTAAATAAGCCGCCAAATGAATGTCCTACAAGAGTCTGATTGTAGCTGTTCACATTGTAGGTCTCGTTAACGAAAGGTTTGACTTCATTCTCGATAAATTGAATAAAATC
>CAYRDO010000232.1:4035-5701 GCA_964422985.1 uncultured Rhodohalobacter sp.
TCAGCACGACCTCCGGATCCGGCAGTTGATGCCTGTGCCCAATGGTCGTCGCGAGTAGGGGTGAGGTCGCGGGTATAGGCGGCAAAAGAATCAACGGGATTGCCGTTTTCATCAGCAAAATCGATTCCGATGATGATCTCTCTCGACATTTCCGAAACGTGGCGAAGCATCGCAGCCATCACAGCATTCGGGCGGCTATTCAGAACGTAAATAACCGGATATTTTGGAAATTGAAATTCCGATTCTTTGGGTTGATATCCGGCAGGAAGAAAAACATCAATCAAATAATGCTGCTGAAGCTGCTCTGAATACAGCAAATGAGTAGTGGTATTTGGCAGTGTAACCGGGTCCTGGCTTTTAACATCTGCAACGCCGAACCAAAGTATTACGGTGAGCAGACCAAGCAGTATTTTGTTCACCTTCAAAATTACCTCATCAATTATATTGTGTTGGAAAAGTCCCCTCCTTTTTCAGGGAGGGGATGTGAAGACGATCCGATTAATTAGAATCGGAGGAAATAGAGGGGTACACCTCCAGCCTAACGGCACTCCCCTCGAGGGGAGATTTCTACCCTCAACTCATGCCGGAATTATTCGTTTACCATTGCTTGAATTTCAGCCGGCAGTTCAAATGCATTTTCCGGAAGAGGATCATAAGAAAGGGAATCAATTTCTATGATTGTCGCACTTCCGTTTTGTGTGCTTGTAATTGTACGCGCTGTTTTTACTCCGTCTGATTCAACGTAGTTAGACAGACGTATTTCTGTAGGCACTTTACCCATCATACCTAATTCCATTCTGTCCATGCGGCTCAATAAGCCTGTTTCCTCGGAAAAATACAGATAGCTCTCTTCCCCGTTGCCATCTACCAGTAAGACTTTAAAATGTTCGCCATCTCCAAATGTCACCGTTTCAATTGTTTGCTGTTTAACCGCATTTTTGCCTAAATCTAAATCATTTCCGTAATAATCGGCGCGATCAAGCATTTGCTGTAAAGCTTCTCCCTCCAAAATTCTATTGCCCGACATAGGATCCATGCTCCAGGCAACGGTACCGTTGTAACCCGACCGGCTAACTCCATACTGGCCCAAGTTGATTGTGTTTTTAAGTTTATTAGGTGCTGAGGCAATGATGTGCAAGTCACCTTCAATGCCCATGGCTTTGATAAGCAACGTACCCTCCATGGTTTGAGAGGTGTGAGCCCGGATATTTTGTTCACCTCCCATGGCTTCGATATGATTTGCAATCAGTGTACTTGGAAGCGGTAAATTATCTGCAGCTGATTCTTCACCCGATTGACTATACGAATTGACTGCTAATCCAAATGCTGCAGCCAAAAACAGAGTTACGGCAAGATATTGTTTGATCGTGTTCATGGTATTTATCTTCTTTTTAAGTGAATAAAAAACTTAATGAAATCCTTCCTACGGAATTGAATCAAAACGGTTATACAGGAATAATTATGGCAAGGAGTACCTGTGCGATCATGATGCTGAAAATTGTGCTATTCCAAACAGCCTCTGTTCCCTACCCAAAGCTGCACATAACACAAAAGCCGTATTGACGTGCTTCATGTTTTTGGTTTCGGTTGAATGAGTACCATTGATGATGCCACGTAAGTTATGGAAGCATTAAACTTATCAACACAGCTAGCTCAGGAAAATTCA
>CAYRDO010000233.1:0-1388 GCA_964422985.1 uncultured Rhodohalobacter sp.
ACATACTTGTATTAAAACAAAGTTCACCGCCGGTGGTACCTTTAATTCCAACCGACCGACCGTGGACAACGGTTCCGTCGGAGAGTGCAAGAATTGCTGGTTTTTTTTCTGGTGCTGCTGGAGTCATATCTGGGTATTAGTTTCAATTTGGTGGGAACAAAAGCTGATAGCCAAAAAAAATCCGACATCGGAGACCGCGTCGGATTTGGTGGTCGGAAATGAGATTGTAAATTTGGTCAGTTGAAACGTGTTCATCAGCCCTTTTTAAAAGTTTTAGAAAGGTAAGGAGTTTGGACTTTTCTTGAAAGTTGAATTTGGAAGAAATTTGTAATCCATATTAATAAGTGTTCAGTTATGTTGAACTTTCATAAAAGTGTTTTGTGTTATTGAGATGCTTACATTTAAATGAAGATTATTTGAACCCATCCATTTTGAAAGATTTAGATACATTTTACGACGAACTGCTGATGGCGAACATTGAGGCATCGGAATGCCCGCCGCCGGAGATGGTGATTCGTTTTTTTGATGATACACTTGAGCTTTTATTTCCGGAATTTTCCTACGAACGACTACTGGATAAAGAGAAGATAGTTGAGAAATTCGATCAGCAGAAAGAAGCATTCCGAAAAATTCTTGAGCATAACCAGGAGTGCATTCAGAATGATACCGGGGGTGTTGAAGAGCACTTTTTTGGCAAACTGCCGGAAATTCGCAGAATGCTTGTGAATGATATCGATGCGATCTATCGCGGAGACCCGGCGGCAAAAACCAGAGCGGAAGTGATTCGAACCTATCCCGGATTTTACGCCCTTGCTGCTCACAGAATTGCTCACGAGCTCTTGGAATTGGGCGTACTTTTGATTCCGAGGATTATCTCGGAATATGCGCATCGCCAGACCGGAATTGATATCCACCCCGGTGCAAAAATCGGAGAGCACTTCTGTATCGATCACGGGACCGGTGTGGTGATTGGTGAAACGACGGTCATTGGTTCAAATGTTAAAATATATCAGGGTGTAACGCTTGGCGGTTTGAGCGTAAAGAAAGAAGATGCCAGCAAAAAGCGTCATCCAACTATCGAAGATAATGTTGTGATTTATGCCGGTGCATCCATTTTGGGAGGAGAAACGGTAATTGGCGAAGGAAGTATTATTGGCGGGAATGTGTGGCTGACCCGAAGCGTGCCACCCAACTCAAAAATTTACTACAAGGCAAGTATGACGGATTCCTCCGGCGAAACCGATATGATTACATTTAAGCAGGAAAGCTGAATTTTGTCATCCTGAGCTGGACCCAGGATCTCCGATCGAATATTTAGTATGGAGATTCTGAGTCAAGCTCAGAATGACCCAATGAAATTTCAAACTGAAAGAAAGCAATCGTCCGTC
>CAYRDO010000233.1:1398-5697 GCA_964422985.1 uncultured Rhodohalobacter sp.
GGATAGCTGAATGCTGAAAGCCCAAAGAATTGATATTTGATGCTTGTTGTTTGGAATTTCCAGTCTCTAATATTTGAACTATCTAAATACGATTGAAGCCATGAACATTGAAGATCTTGTCGGAAATACACCGATGGTAAAACTGGAGAAGATTCCGGAAAAAAAAGGTGTGACGATTTTCTGTAAGCTTGAAGGACACAATCCCGGAGGAAGTGTAAAAGACCGAGCAGCTTTGGGAATGATTAACGGTGCATTGGAGCGCGGAGATGTACAATCCGGCGATACGTTAGTAGAGGCGACCAGCGGAAATACAGGAATTGCCTTGGCGATGATAGCAGCTTTGAAAGGGTTGAAGATGAAACTGATTATGCCTGAAGACGCAACCGAAGAGCGGATCAAATCGATGAGAGCTTTCGGGGCAGAAGTGATTTTAACGCCCGCAGAAAAAACGATTGAGTACTCTAGAGATCTGGCTGAACAGATGGCGGATGAAAAAGGATATTTTCAACTCAATCAGTTTGCCAATCCTGATAATTATAAAATGCACGAACGAACCACGGGTCCTGAAATCTGGAGAGATACTGATGGAAAAATCACTCACTTCGTATCGGCGATGGGAACAACCGGCACTATTATGGGGGTATCGCGGTATTTGAAATCACAAAATAAGAATGTGCAGATTGTTGGAACACAACCAACCGAAGGTTCATCCATTCCCGGTATCCGTCGATGGTCACCAGAGTTTCTTCCGGATATTTTTGATGCGGATCGTGTCGATCAAACTGTGGATGTGAGCCAGGAGGAATCAACTGAAATGGCTCGCCGAATGGCCAAGGAAGAAGGAATTTTTGCCGGAATGAGTAGTGGTGGCGCGTTGGCCGCAGCATTAAAAGTGGCCGATCAAATCGATGAGGGAGTTATTGTCTGCATCACGTGTGATCGAGGTGATCGTTATTTGAGTTCGCCGCTTTTTGAGTAGGTGTGAACAACTGCCTTCAAATTCGTAGTTGTATGTTATAGTACAATTGGGCTCGAAATGTAATTGATTCAAGTACTGCGACCGATCGGTTAACAGCCGATTGCTCTGAGTGATTAAAATACAGAATTTTTTACTCCACTCTCACATACGTACTATAATCTTCAGTTCCCAAATACAAGGTGTCCCCTTTTATGTTATAATATCTTTCGAATGAAAGACGAGAGTTTCTTTTAGCCCCGTCACATTCCAAAGATGATATCTCGGAATAATAGATAGCAGACCAATCTTCATCTGTTTTTTTGGTTTGAGTCCATTTAAAATCTTTACGCTGATAAAATTTTTGTTCGTTCTCACACCAATCATTCTTGTCCTGTGTAATACTATACCCAAACCCTTCGGTAGCACTCTTTTTCTTTATCAC
Organism: uncultured Rhodohalobacter sp.; assembly: GCA_964422985.1. Taxonomy (GTDB): domain Bacteria; phylum Bacteroidota; class Rhodothermia; order Balneolales; family Balneolaceae; genus Rhodohalobacter. Next base: position 2,799 of record CAYRDO010000233.1, read on the forward strand.
TAATTTTTCCTTCATGCGGGATACTTGTTCCCACGTACCAATAAGCTCGGAATCTAACTCTAGTTGATTTTCGGGTTCTTCGGTTTGAACGGGACCGTCATCCGAACAGGAAATAAAAATGAGAGGGATTATTATGATGAATAGATAAAGAAAGATGTTTTTGGGTAAAATCATAAATGAGTTCTCTGAATGAAGTTTCTATAAGTAATGTAGAAAAGCAGTCACATTAAATCACATGATCATGTGGGTTTAAAACTTTTTAATGTATTCTAACTGAAAAAGATGTACAGATCACATATCATCAGTGGGTTTACAAATCCATAGAAAATAACTTTAACCAAACTCAGGGAATTAAAAGGCGTTTCCTGATCATTCAGCGATTGTGAATATGAATAATTCGATACCGGAAAGAGTTGAAATTTTTTTCCAGGAAGTAAAAAAGTCTCCATTTCTAAAAGGATATGCTGATAAGGTTGATCAGTTTAAAGGTCTGCCAGTTTTAGACAGAGAAGGTTTGAGACAATTAATTGATCAGAATTTTGATCTGCACGCAGTTTCTGATGGCGTGTATCTTTCCCGTACCGGTGGTACTCTGAACGAAGCGCTTGTTGTGCCTAATGACTTTGAAGAGAATATTGACCAATTGAAATTATCTGCCCTGCAATTGGCAAAGCATGAATTCATTCAACCCGGAGATGTGGTTTTGAATCTTATGCACTATCAAAACATGTACAGATCTGCCAGTATGGCTGATGATATCATCGGGTTTGCAAAAGGAACTTCCGTGGGGCTGAGCGCAACGGTTCCGGATGATTTTATCTATAATTATATCAAGAAATTTAAACCCAATGCCGTTGCTGCGACTCCTTCAAGAATCTTACAGTTTGCAAACTGGGCGGTTGAAAATGAGAAAGAGGTCAATATTCCCAAATTGCTTTATGGAGGAGAATCCTTATCTCGGCATCAATATCGAGCAGTAAAGAATTATCTACGCGTAAATTCTATCTACACTGTATTTGGAAGTACAGAGATTGGTATTTGGGGAATCGGGGAGTATAAAGACGGAGGGTTTTTATTTAGAATTCTTCCTGAGTTGGTTTATTTAGAAATTGAAAATCCCGATGAAGACGGATATGGGAATGCAATCGTCACAAACGTTTGCAAGAAGAAATTTCCTGTTTTAAGGTACAAGACCGATGATGTGGGCCGTATTCAAGAAAAAAACGGTGTTCAATATTTTGAATTTAAAGAGAGGGGTGAATATACGTTTCGAATTCACGGGACGATCTATTCAGAGCGAAACTTTTTTAGAGTTACAGCAGATGCCGAATATTATCAAATTCACCTGGATTTCGATGAAAAAAATCATACAGTATTTACCATAAAGCTTGTTCAGGAAGACCTGGGTATGTCCGAAGAGGAATTTATTCAAGAGAAAATGGAGTTGCTGGAAGAGATTATATCCGTAGATAGCAACAAACAACCCAAACATGTGCAATTAGTAGACGTTTCTGATTTGACTACAAATGAATCCTCCGGGAAAACACCTTTGGTGGTCGACCATCGTGTAGGTAACAGATAATAAAAGGATGAATTTTAATTCACTTTCATGCGGGCTTGCAAAAACTTTCTGATATGCTGAATATTTTTTGATGGTGAGTAGTAGAACGATTTAATAAGCGAGTCTAAAGAAGAAGTGAAATCTTTTTTCGCTGTTTGCTTAAATAGTATAAAATAGTATTGACTGATTTTTTTATACGCTGTTTTCTTATATGTATCAGGAAATGATTGGAGAATCTGTTTCTGCTGAATAATATATTTTTTTACGTTTTCAGGATTTTCAAAGAAACTCGTATTTGTCATGTTGCCCTCATGCCTTCTGTAGACGCTCATGAGTTCATCGAAATACCAAACCCTCCCAGCTTCGGCGAGTTCCAGAAACAGTAAAATATCACCAAACAAGAAATTGCTGTTAAGAAAAATGTCTTTATTTTCTATAAAATCGGGTGAAAAGACAACTGAAGCGCTAGGTACCACCCAGTCTTTATAAAGGTCAAGTCCGGTATATTCTCCCTCTTTAATTTTTGTAAATGTGAATGCCTCCGGTCTGTGTGTGCATATTATTTTTGCATTGTGGAAGCACATAGAAAAATCGGGATTCGCTTGCAGGAAATTGATCTGTTTTTGAAGCTTATTCTCATCGATCCAGTAATCATCCCCTTCGCAAGAAGCGATATATTTTCCCCTCATGCTTAATCCAAGCCATTTTCCATTAAACCGGCACAGATAATTTCCATTCTCATCATACAACTGCGAAGTTTTACGATCCCTCAAGAATAACCTGATCTTATCCGGATGCTGTTCAGCATATGTTTTACAGATGGCTCTTGTTTTATCCCGGCTTTCATCCTCTCCGACTAAAATCTCAAATGGAAAGTCTGTCTTTTGTTCAAGAATACTATCCAGGCACTCAGAAATAAATTCTTCATGTTGATAAGTGGATACTAAGACCGATACCAAAGGTTCTATGTTGTTGACCGGTTTGTTGGTTCCAAGGTATTCCTCTTCTGGATTAAAACGCTCATAGAAAGCTTTTTTTACAAACTCTGTCCGCCCGTTCTGTAGTGTAGCCATGTCGTAGATTGAAAAAAGAATTGAGATAAAAAGTGAATTTACTATCTCTGAATAATCGATAATCGGGCACTAGTATACTGAACTTTCTCTAAAATAAAGAGTGGATTTTAAGTGCGAATGTGAATAAAAAGACAAGACTTTTTGACAACCATAACTGAATTAGGTAAAATAATGCAACATTACCTAATTAGCTTAGGTATAACTAGTCATTCGTTATTTAAACTCATAAGAAATGATTTCACGCGAACTGAAAGCTGCATCTTCC
>CAYRDO010000234.1:0-5663 GCA_964422985.1 uncultured Rhodohalobacter sp.
AGGTTTACCTCTTAATGTATAAAATTGAGATTAGAAATTTCATCTTATCGTTATCGAAAGATCCGCGAAGTTTTCAAAAACTTCGCGGTTCTTAAGCAACCTCTTGAATTTATTAGCCATCGGTTCAAATTCACCGTATTTTTGAGCTGAGAAAAATTCTAAACAAAGTATTGACCATTTTATGACTAACACTGTTCGAGTTCGATTTGCCCCCTCACCTACCGGATTTCTGCATATCGGGGGACTCAGAACGGCACTCTACAACTACCTTTTCACCAAACACCACGACGGTAAATTTATCCTGAGAATCGAAGACACCGACCAAAACCGTTATGTGGAAGAAGCTGAACAAGATATTATTAACTCACTGAAGTGGAGTGGGATTGAGATTGACGAAGGACCTGAAACTCCCGGCGACTTCGGGCCTTACCGGCAAAGCGAACGAAAGGAGATGTATCATAAATTCGCCGAGCAATTAATCGAAAAAGACCAGGCATATTATGCATTTGATACGACCGATGAGCTGGATCAAATGCGGGAGCGGCTTCAAAAATCCGGAAATCCATCACCCAAATATGATGCAATTACGCGTCAGTCAATGAAGAACAGCCTTACTCTTCCGCAAGATGAAGTTGAGAAAAGACTGGAACGTGGTGATGAGTATGTGGTTCGACTTAAGGTTCCCCGACGGGAAACGGTTCGGTTTGATGATTTGATTCGCGGACATGTTTCTTTCGAAACTAAAGGACTTGACGACCAGGTTCTGTTGAAGTCGGACGGTATGCCGACCTATCACCTGGCAAATGTTGTAGATGATCATGAAATGCAAATTTCGCATGTAATCCGCGGTGAAGAATGGCTCAGCAGTACCCCAAAACATGTGCTTCTATACAACGCATTTGGGTGGGAAATACCACAGATGGCTCACCTCCCGCTCATTATGTCACCCAGCGGCGGAAAACTTTCCAAGCGAAAAGCGGAATCAGAAGGAATACCAATCAACACTAAAGATTATATCGAGCAAAATTACGAGCCGGAAGCATTGGTTAACTTCCTTGCCTATCTCGGCTGGAGCCCGGGTGATGACAGTGAAATCCACTCGCTGGATGAACTGATCGAACTGTTTACGATGGACCGAGTGAGTAAAGGCGGAGCCGTATTCAATCACAAAAAACTGTTGTGGTACAATGAGCACTACCTGCGTGAACAACCGGATGCACAGATCGCCGAGCGTTTAAAAGATATTTCTGATGACGGTTTGATTGATGATGTAAACGACGAATATCTCAAAAGTGCCGTCGGGTTATTGAAAGAGCGGATCAGCAAGATCGAAGAGATCCTTGAGATGGGGCGATTCTTTTTTGAAGATCCCAAAGAGTACGATGAAAAAGCACTCAAAAAATGGAAAGACGACAGCTCCGAGCTTGTTGCACTTTACAAAGAAGAAATTGAAGATCTCTCCGATTTTGAGGCCGATAACTTAAAATCCTCGCTCGAATCTGTGATCAATAGCAAAGATGTTGGTTTCGGAAAACTGATGATGCCGTTACGGATTGCAATCACAGGTCAGGGATTTGGTCCCGACTTATTTGCGTCGATGGAACTCCTCGGCAAAGATACTGTGGTTCGACGTATTGATACAGCACTTGAGAAATTGGGTTGATTGAAAGAAGTCCCCTCTTGAGAGGGGGTTTAGGAGTGTGTTAAAACCGAGGATAAACAAAATCATGTGAACACACCTCTCAAGAGGGGACTTTCTCTTCCTTTGCGAATCTTTGCGCTTAGCGGTAAAACAACCGCAAGATTCGCTATTAGATTTACCCATCCCCGGATCCCCGGTCCCTTCCCTATCCCGAAAAACACGGAACTAGGAAGGGAAGAAATCAAAATATTACACAAAAGTCCCTCCTTGTGGAGTGCTTTTCTGCATAGGGAGGGATTTAGGGTGGGTCAGCCTTGCCGTACGGTACTCATAAGTATTATTTTTATATCAGATAATGAAGCGCGCCTCCCTCTTGATTGCATCCCCGCCGTTGCTCATATTAGGGAAAAAGCTATTGAAGCACCCCATATTCATACCATTTGCTCTGCTGTTCTGTGCCTCTTTTCTATTGGCAAGTTGTGAAGGCGGATTGGAGCCCCCGATGGAGGAATCAAACCCGACCGGAACTATTACTGGAACAATCACCTATTCTGGAGAATGGCCCCCTGAAGATTCTTTGATAGACCTACGGTTTGTCCCATTAAAATCCCCTCCTCAAACTGCCCAGGATATTTTTGCCGATATTGAAAACCTGGTGTTCAGCGAGAAACTCGACTTTTATGTAGAGCGTGATTCTTTCATTGTTGAAGATGTTCCAAACGGTGTTTATGTGTACAATGCCATTGCTCAACAATATGGGGAACGAATTTTACAAGATTGGGAACCGGTCGGACTCTTTACTGAGAATGATGGAGTCATCATCGTTGAAGGCGATACAACATCCATCACCATTCAAGTTGACTTTGATAATCTCCCACCCTTCCCGCCTGAATAGATGAAAATGCTTCAAAGAAATATCAAATCATTGTTTTTATGCTTGTGGTTTTTTTTGCTGATACATCCGCCGGCCTATTCGCAGGACAACACTGGCACTATTGAAGGAACCGTCCAAAATCCTTCGGGGGAATCTTTGCCGGGTGTTCATGTTTCGATTCCTGATTTACAGATCGGAACGGTCACCAATGCCGATGGCAATTTTCGTCTCACATCCGTACCAGCGGGAACTCACGATCTTCAAATTTCGATGGTTGGTTTTGAGCAAAAAAACGAATCTATAACTATCGAAGCCGGGCAAACGCTCACAATCGATGTTGAGCTCTCACCGCTGATTTATAAGTCAGGTGAAGTAGTCGTAACCGCTTCCCGCCGGAGTCAGTTAATTGGAAAAGTTGCTGTGAGCATGAACACTGTTTCCCCTGAAGAACTTACTTCCCGAAATATCACGTCGCTCGATCAGGCCTTGGAATATGTACCCGGTGTGCAGGTCCATGGAAATTCGGTGAATATTCGCGGGTCCTCAGGATTTTCGTACGGGGTGGGGAGCCGCGTTTTGCTTTTGGTCGATGGCGTTCCACTGATGGGACCTGATGATGGCGGAATGGATTTCGACGGACTCCCACTGGTTCAAACCCGCCAAATTGAAATTCTGAAAAGTCCCGGTTCAGCCCTATATGGCGGAGGCGCATTGGGGGGTGTTGTAAATATCATCACGAAAGATTTTTCTGAGCAGCCGGAAAATATGGTCCGGTTTTATGCGGGCGGATATGAACCGGTTCGATTTCAACGCTGGAGATCCGGTTGGAGCGGCGGGTCTGATTTTCGACCGCACGCAGGCGTAATTTTTGGGAGATCTCATCAAGTGAGCGACACATTCGGCTATTGGATCAGCGGAAAAATCCACAGCAATACCGGCTATCTGCAAAACAGCTCCAGGAAGGGATTTGAAACTTACGCCAAAATTGGCTGGGATATTAACGAGGAAATGAACCTCTCGATGTATACCGGAATTCGCCGAAATAATAACGAGCAGTTTCTATACTGGAATGGGCTGGATGATGTTCTCAGCCCCGGGTCTATCAGTCTGACCGGAAATGAGGCCAGCGGCGCCAACGATGGAATCTCCGACCGGCTCACCATTCTTCCTGTTTTTCAGCACACCATCAACCCAAATATTCAATACACGTTAAAGGGTCGGCTTTTTGGTGTGGCGTTTCGCCCTATTAATGACAGAGGAAACATCAGTTCTCCGCAAAATCACAACAAAGGAATTCGATATGGACTGGAAGCAGAAACCACGATTCAGGCAACGGATGAGATGATCCTGAGCGGCGGAATTTCCTTTGATGAAAATGTGATTAACTCCGATGTATTTGTGGGCGAAGATTCACTGACGGTCCGAAATCAACCCGAAGGAGCCGTTTTTTTGCAAGCTGAATATAATTGGAATGATCGGCTCACTACAACGGCCGGACTTCGATACGATGCTTACCAGGTTCACACTCGAAGTACGGCGACTCAATTTAGTCCAAAGTTTAGCGCCTCGTATGCAATTTCAGAAAGCCTGACAGCACGCGCTTCATTCGGGCGAGGATTTCGGGTGCCAAGTGTTGCCGAGCGATTTGTAAATAACAGCGATTTCTTCCCGCTTGAATCAAACATTACGCTCAAACCGGAAACCAGTACCGGTTATGAAGCAGGGATGACGTACATCACTGCCATTCTGGATTCTTATAGCTTGAAGGCTGATTTAACCGGATTTTGGAATGAATACCGGCGATTGGTGGAACCGACTTTTGTTGATGAACTTGCGGCATTTCAATTTGTAAATGTAACGAAAGCCAGGATTCGCGGAGCCGAAGCTTCGATCTCGGTTTCCACACTCGACCAAAATCAGCAGATCAAATTAGGCTATACCTTTCTGAACACAACCGATCTGGAGTTGAATGAACCTCTCCTCTATCGATCAAAACATCTGTTTAACGCCTCTGCAAATTCAGCGATAACCGATGAGCTTGAAGTTGGCTTGGATTTTCGGGCTGCAAGTCCGCCGGAACGGGTTGATACGGATTTTTCACTTTTCGTGCCCGATGCGGAAGTCTTTCCTGCTCAATACATCACAGATCTTCGGTTTAAATATCAGGTGCCAAAAATCTATGGCGGATTAGACCTGAATGCCTCTCTTTTGATCAACAATCTCTTTGATTATTACTACGTAGAACGGCCCGCCATTTTTGCTCCCCCAAGAAATTTTCAGATTGTTATTGAAGCTCTATTTTGATTCTGAGAAATAGTGTACATTCTTAGATCTACCTTCCTGTTACTCTTTGATTTATGGAACATTGTAATCTCAGCTTTGTTTTAATAAATAAATCAATCAATCTACATTCATGAAGACTTTTTTAAAGATTTTAGCTGGAATTCTCATCTTTCTGATTATCGCTCTGGTTGGTTTGAATCTCTATTTTACCGACGAGCGACTGAAAGAAACAGTATTACCAAAAGTTCGCGAGGCTACGGGAAGCGATGTTCAGGTGAACAATATGTCGATCACTTTTTTCCGAACATTTCCCAATTTTGGGGTTGAACTCGATAGCATTGAAGTGCCCGATCCCGAGGGAGAACCGGTAGCTACCATCGATGAACTTTTACTATCTCTTGAATTTTTCAGCCTGTTTGGCGATCAGATTTCGATCTCTAATTTAGACGTTCGTCATCCTACCGTTTTTTACCACGTTCGGGCTGATTCAACTACCAACATCGATTTTTTACTTGAAGCCTTTGAGAGCGACAGTGCTGCTTCAGAAGAATCAAGCAGCATTTCTATTTCCGGTTTCGAATTGACAGATGGAAACATCCACTACACCGATCAAACCACAAATTCAGAAATTCATCTTGAGGATTTGGACGCTGAAATAGCTCTTACATTTTCTGATCTTATCGAAAGCACAATTGATGCGGAATTGGCTTCATTATCCTACTCTGTTGGCGAAACCAAGTATGTAGAAAATCTTGCATTGAGCATGGACCAAACTTCCACACTTGATATGGAAAATGAGGTGCTAACATTTTCTGAAGGCACATTTTCCATTCGTGGATTGGCATTAAACCTCACCGGTTCTGT
>CAYRDO010000235.1:0-5656 GCA_964422985.1 uncultured Rhodohalobacter sp.
CGTAGTGTACATCTTTTTTTACGGTGCCGATTGTCCGCACTGCAAGCAGAACGGACCCGTTACGGAGGATGATATCCACCAGGAATTTAACACCAATCCAACCTTTACAGCATTGGGTCTGGATACCTGGAATTTGAGTGCAAGTGCTAACGAGAACTTTAAAAATGTCACCGGAATTACCTATCCGCTTCTGTTGAATGCCGAGGAAAGTCTGATCGATTATTATGGAGATGCCTCATCGTACGACCGTTCCGTAGTGATAGATCCCGATGGAAAAATTGCATACATGGGAACCGGTTTTGTTAATACGGATGTGGATGAAGTGAAAGAAGTGATCGAAGAAGAACTTGCTAAGATTGAGAATTAGTGACCAATCGAAATCTCAAATGTGGCTAAAGCCACTTACTTTCAGTTTGTTATTGTCCGTCAGTTAAAACTGACGGTAATAGATAGTTAAAAATAAAACCCAATCTTCATTGAACCTCTATTCTATTACCGTTGACTTCAGTCAGCGGAGAAGAAACTTTTGTATTCCCAAAGGTTTTAGCCTTTCATTCATCGAGTCGAAATCAGCATTTGATCTCTAACATTCAATATTTATTATGGATGCAGATTTACCATAACGCCGACTGTAACGAATTGCTCGATGGATAAAGAAATAATCACAGCCCTTTTACGGGAAGAGAGTTTGATTTCAGGTCCGGAAATACAATTCACTCCTCTAAAAGGAGGCGTTTCTTCTTATATCGTTCTGGTTTCGGATGGAAATAATTCAGTTGTCGTAAAACAGGCGTTGCCAAAACTGAATGTAGAAGATGATTGGTATGCCGATACTTCCCGAAATGAAAATGAGCAAAAGTTTTTGCAATTTTTAGAGCGGATTAAACCGGATGCCACTCCAAAACTTCTCTACAGTACTTCAGAGCATTCCTTTTTTGTGATGGAGTTTTTGGATGATGGTTTTCAAAACTGGAAAAAGCAGATGTTGAAAGGTGTTTTTGATGCTCAAATTGCGGAGAAATCTGCGGCGCTCTTAGCAACGATTCATCAAAAATCCTGGGAGAATGATGATCTGAAACAAGAGTTCAATAAAGCTCAAAACTTCTACGAGCTGCGAACGGAGCCCTACCTGGTCACAACCGGAAAAAGACATCCCGAGTTGAAAGATATCTTTTTTGATGAAGTTGAGAGATTGAAAACTCACCAGCAAACGATTGTTCATGGCGATTTTAGTCCAAAAAACATCATGGTAAAAAACGATCGGGTGGTTCTGTTGGATCATGAAGTGGCTTGGTTTGGTGACCCGGCATTTGATCTCGCTTTTTTTCTGAATCACCTCTATTTGAAAATGCTGTTTCATTATAAAAAGAGCGGCGAGATTCAGGATCTCACAAATAATACGTTGGAAACTTATTTTGAAACCATGGGATCGGGAATAAGGAATCAGATGAAAGAGCGAACGATTCGGCTGCTGCTCATGATGATGCTGGCACGAATAGACGGGAAATCTCCGGTGGAATATTTGGATAACGATCAGCAGGAATTTGTGAGATCGTTTGTGAAAAAGCATCTACCGGCCGGGGAATTTTCCCACTCTGAGATCAATAAAAAATGGAAAGAAGAACTCAAACAAACATTCGGTGAAGATTAAAAATATTGATGCCATACAGGTTTTTGATTCAAGAGGTAATCCCACGCTGGAGGCTTTTGTGGAGTTGGAGAATGGAATCACAGGATCGGCTATTGTTCCGTCTGGAGCATCCACCGGTCAGTTTGAAGCGCATGAACTTCGGGATGGAGATGAAGATAAATTTCTTGGAAAATCCGTTTACAACGCGATTGAAAATGTAAAGGGAGAAATTCGGTCTGAGTTGATTGGTAGAGATGTCCATCCACAATCAGAATTGGATCAATTGATGATCGACCTCGACGGAACAAAAAACAAAAGTCGGCTTGGCGCCAACGCCATTCTAGGTGTTTCAATGGCAATTGCTGGTGCTTCAGCCAATGCTCAAAACAAACCTCTGTTTCAAACTCTGACGGAGGAGGAAGGAAAACTGCTTCCACTTCCGGAAATACAAATTCTGGGTGGCGGAGCTCATGCTAACGGTCGCATCGACATCCAGGATTTTATGATTATTTGTACTAGTGCTGAATCATATCGGCAGTGTTTAGAGATGACATTTAATGTTTATCACCAATGTGGTCAGATTTTGAAACTGAAAGGAAAACTGGCCGGTGTTGCTGATGAAGGAGGTTACTGGCCGGTTTTTGATAGCAACGAAGAAGTGTTTGAAATTCTCTTGGAATCGATTGAAAAAGCCGGCTACTCACCTGACGAAGATATTCATATTTCTCTTGATATCGCTGCATCTGAATTTTACGAAAACGGTAACTATCATTTAAATCTTGAAAACAGATCCTTGACCAGCAATCAATTTTATGAGGTAATTTCTGATTGGTGTAATCACTATCCAATCATCTCCATCGAAGATCCTTTTGCTGAAACGGATATCTCAAATTGGAAGAGATTTGCCCAAGAGTTTGGTGATAAACTTCAGATCATTGGTGATGATCTGTTCACCACAGATGTCGAACGAGTAAAAGATGGAAAAGCCCAAAAATTGGCAAACAGCGTCCTGATCAAATTGAACCAAATTGGTACGGTAACAGAAACCATCAACTGCATCAAACAAACACAGGAATTTGGATGGTCACCGGTCGTATCAGCCCGATCCGGAGAGACAGAAGATCCGTTTATTTCTCATTTAGCGGTAGCAACAAATGCGGGTCAGTTGAAAGTTGGTTCATTTTCCCGATCGGAGCGAATGGTAAAGTGGAATGAGGTTCTGAGAATTGAACGAGAGCTGGGAGAAAAAGCGAGATTTGTAGGTGTGAATATTCTACCATCTTGAGAGGGGACAGATTCTGAAGCGTTTAGCAAAGAACCAAGGCGGGGGTGTAATCGTGAACCCGGCTCTAACATTTCATAGAGCCATTTTAAATGTCATTTGTTTGGTGAGAGGACTGCCACAAAAGCACGAAAACACAAATTATATGTTAGTGATTTTGTGTTTTCGTGGCGAAAATAATTTAATAGACAACCTGACAGAGTCCGAAATGAAGTGGAGGTCCTGTCAGAGTTTGAGCTTGGCCGTTAACGAATAGCACGAGACCACTCTCGTGCTTAAAATGGGGCACAAGCGAGGACGCTTGCGCCATCAGAAACTTTCTGCAACGCTTGCAGGAGAACGAAAAGCATGTTCACTCTGCCAGGTTGCTAAAAAGGGGGAAAAACTCACTCCCGATTTCGATACTGCTTAATAATAGGACCCAAAATTTGCTCCAACCCATTTGTCTTGATTTCATACATCGTGGAGAGATATTGCCCAAGCTGACCTTTGGGAAATCCTTTTCGGCTAAACCATTCCAAATAGTGCACGGGAAGTTGAGTGATGTACCGACCTTTGTATTGGCCGAATGGCATCTTGGCGCGAACAAGCTTGATGAGGAAATCTGATTTCATAAATGAAACATACCTATTCCTAAAAATCGGATAAAGTAGTAATTTACTTTTCTAACCTTAAAAAAAGCGGAGTGCTCACCTTCCGCGAAAAAAATAAGTATTAACAGAGATGGAGACGAAAGAAACAATATATTCAGAAGATCAGTGGATTCGGTGGATGGATGAACTGGCTATCAATGATTACGTAATTGCAGACGATTTTATCAACGACGAGATGTTTACATTCATCATGGATTTTTTCCATGAGAAAGAGCAGAATAATCAGCTTAAAAAAGCGGGCATCGGATCATCGGGGGAATTTCAGTTGAATGCATCCATTCGGGGGGATTTTATTCACTGGCTTGACAGAGAACGTGATTCTGAGTTGGAACCTTTTTTTGGGTTGATGGGCGAGTTAATAGAATCGCTGAAAAGACACTGTTTTATGAGCTTATCTGGGTCGGAATTTCATATCGCAAAATACCCGCAAGGATCGCACTATGATCGGCATTTGGATCAGTTTAACGAGCGATCCAACCGGCAAATCACGGTGCTGATCTATCTCAATGAACATTGGAAAAAAGGTGATGGCGGTGAACTTAAAATCTACAAAGATGGCGAAGAAATTTTGGTTGAGCCGATTGCAAAGCGACTTCTCCTATTCAAAAGCGATGTAATTGAACACGAAGTTTTGAGGACAAACGTGCCCCGCTATTCTTTAACCGGGTGGCTATTGCATCAACCTGCAACTGTTGGCTACTTATTTCGATGAGCACGATTGATAGCACATCAAATTCATTGTTTTGATTTTAGACAATGGTCAATTAGATTGATTTTCTAATCGATGTCAATAAATCCAATATCCTATGAAAAGAAAGTTTTTCTCATTATTCATTGTTGTACTCATCGCATCGCTCAGTGGGTTGTATACAACCCAGGCTCAAACAAATGGTGAGTATGGAGTTGTTATTGAAGGTTTTGACTGGGGACCGGCAGTCAATAAAGTAATTCTAACTATGGATGAGTCTGTAAGCGAGGTCAATTGGAATAACTACAAAGTTATGGTTCAGCGATCGTCGGATTGTGCAACGATTCCAGCCGGCCAGAGACTTGGCAGCAGAAATGTCATTGCAGGTTATGTCTCAGATGCTGACGGAGTTAGATTGGAACAGGGTAATCACGTTACATTGGTGTTGGCAGTGGCTCCGAATCAGCCAATCGGCTCACCCATTCAGTATTCACAGGCCGAAGGTTGCAGTGGTAACAGTTGGATCGATTACAATATGACCATTCATGATGAAACGAAAGGTTTGGTCTGGAATGAAGAAGTGAATCGAGTGATGCCGCTTATCGATCGTTTTAATCTCTCCGGATCGTTTACACATGAAGATATCACCATGTCGTACGCTTCTTACAGTCCGGAAAATGATGATGAATCTCCGCTGATTATTTGGTTGCATGGTGGCGGTGAAGGCGGCACGGACCCTTCTATTCCGCTTATTGCGAACCGGGCAGCGAATTATGCCTCCGATGAAATACAAGCCATTTTTGAAGGGGCTCATGTTCTTGTGCCGCAAAGCCCAACACGCTGGATGGACAGTGGTGAAGGGACCACAAGCGGACAAACAGACGATATTTACTATCAGGCAGTAAAGGCTCTTATTGATCAGTATATTGCTGAAAATCCCGATATAGATCCGGATCGAATCTATGTGGGAGGATGCTCCAACGGAGGTTATTTGGCATTTAAACTGATCATCGAATATCCAGAACTCTTTGCAGCATCATTTCCGAGTGCATTGGCATATCGTGGAGCATACTTTACAGATGAGCAAGTGGATCGCGTAAAAGATATACCGACTTGGTTTATTCATGCCGAAGAAGACGGAACCACCGTGCCCGAAGAAACCGTAATTCCGGTTTACAATAAACTGAAAGATGCCGGTGCTGACAATGTACACTTCTCTTTTTACGATCACGTTGTTGATATTACCGGATTTTTTGGCGGAGAAGGATACCATTATCCCGATCACTGGAGCTGGATCTACTCGCACGCAAATGAAGCCCGACGCGATTACGATGGTAGCCTGGTAAAACTGGATGGAGAACCGGTAACTATCATGGAGTGGCTGGCGGGTCAATCCAAGTGAG
>CAYRDO010000236.1:0-5580 GCA_964422985.1 uncultured Rhodohalobacter sp.
TCGCTCACATCGGCAAACGTCCCGTCACCCTCATTGCGAAACAGGTAGTTGGGAATTTCATAACTGTGTAACTCTCGTAAAATTCTTAGTCTTTCAGCATTATAATCTTGTTGGCTATCGGTTTGTCCGGCCAAATGCATATCAGACAGATAATCAAAATCGTTCATTGCCTTTGGATACCCATTTGTAATGAATGCATCTTTGAGTCCGTCATTGTCAAAATCAGCAAAAAGAGAAGCCCAGCTCCAGTGGGTATACGCCACACCGGCCATCCGGGCTACCTCGCTGAAAATCACATCTCCCGATTCACTCACGCCCAGGTTCATCTGTAGTGTGTTGATGTTATAATCCAAATAGAATCCACGGTTTAAACGATCAACAAACCCACCATAGCTGTTAGAACCACTCATTCTTTTACGTCCGGATAACTCCTCCGGCATCATATCAGACTGGAGAATATCGGGCCAGCCGTTGTTTGTGTAATCCGCCATGTCTACGCCCATGCCGGCATGACTGGTATGACGGAGCCATTCCGATGCTCTATCGGTAAAGGTGCCATCCTGATTGTTGATGTACAAAACGTCATTCGGAGAGATGTCATTGGAGACGTAAATATCGGGCCAGCCATCCCGGTTCAGATCCGACACGGCCACACCTAAACCATAGCCAAGTTTTCGCAGAATACCGGCACCCTCCGAGACATCTGTAAAGCTCCCATCACCATTGTTTTGATAGAGTTGATCGTAACCGGATGGATTCACTTCCATCTGGGTACCCGTAGGCATCACCCCGGTTTCTCCTCGTGAAAATTCTCCCGGAGAGTTATTAAGAAGAAACAGATCAAGGTCGCCGTCATTGTCATAATCCAAAAAAGCGGAGTGAGTAGTGAAACTTGAAGAATCAATATTATAAGCAGCAGCTTGCTCGCTAAATGTTTCATCGCCATTGTTGATAAACAGAAGGTTGCGGCGTTGATCAGCCGGTACATCCTTGGAATTGGAAACAGATACATAGATATCCAGATGTCCGTCACCATTAATATCCACTATTGTGGCCCCCGTTGCCCAGAGTTCCGTACCAACTCCGGCGGATTCAGTGACATCCTCGAAATTCATATCACCCCGATTCAGATAAAGGCGACTGCTGACTTGGTTTCCGGTAAAATAGAGGTCCACTAATCCGTCACCGTTCATATCTCCAACCGCCACTCCCGCTCCATTGTAAATAAAAGGCTCATTTTCAGCATTTGAGGTGTCCGATGACTCAATTGTATTTGAGAAACTAATTCCCGTCTCATCGGGTGAGAGTTTTTGAAGAATGGGATCAGAAGTATCAGAGCTGCAACTAAAAAATATTGCAGTAATTGAAACAAGAAGAAAAAGAAATAGCTGACGTAATGTTTTCATTGATTTAATGAACAAAGACTCCAATTAATAACCGTCGTAGTACCAAAAAAATAATCGATTTTACCGGTTGGAAGTAAGGAATGAAATGTCAGAAATAAAAGTGAAATTGTGGTGAAATATCGACTAAACCCTTAACGATAAAAAATCTAAATACTTGTCCTTTCGAGAATTTGAATGGCATTGAAAGCAGATTGAATAACCAATGGAATTCCACCTCCGGGATGAGTACTTCCACCAATCATGAATAAGTTTTCAAATGCTCTCTCTTTATTTCGCGGACGTAAAAATGCAGCCATTCTGCTGTTTGATGAGGTTCCGTAAATACTGCCTTTATTTGATAAAAATTTTGAATAGAAATCTTTTGGTGTGATTACGTTCAAAACCTCAATTGAGTTTTCCAATCCTTCTAATCCTCTTTTTTCCAATCTGTCAATCAAAAAAGTGCTGTACTCATTTTTAAGAGATTCCCAATTCTGCCCATCCAGGTATGGTGAATTAACCAGAATAAACAGATTTGAACTATCCTGTGGAGCATGATCCACATCTGAATAAGAAGTATTTGCAATATAAATTGTCGGATCTTCCGGCATTACTTTTTCCTCAAAAATATCCTCAAACTCTTTCTCATAATCCTCAGAAAAGAAAATGTTATGGTGTTTGAGTTGATCCCATTGTTTATTGCATCCCAAAAGAAGGACAAATCCCGAGCAGGAAGGTTCAATCGCCTCCTGTTTTGATCGCCGGCGGTTTGAGATACTTTCATCCGGCAGTAGATTTAAAATCGTTTCAGTGGCATCCGCATTTGAAAAAAGGAGTTCAGTCGCATGGATAGACCCGTCTCTTAATTCAATCGATATAACTTTTTTCCCTTCAATATGAATCTTTTTGACTCTTGTATTGAACCGAAAATCAACTCCCATCTTGATTGCCAGTTGGTGAAGAGCTTCAGCAAGTTTGTACAAACCGCCTTTCACATAATATCCTCCCTGATTCAATTCAACATGGGGAATTACATTCAACGTTGCCGGAGCTTTGAAAGGAGATGAACCGTTGTACGTGGTGAAGCGTTTAAAAAATTTTCGGAGATAATCTGATGAGAAATAATCATCCACTTTATTTGAGACCGTCGAAAAGGCATCAATCCCGAGAAAATCTTTGAAATTCAGATTTTTGAGATCACTCAGATCATAAAGCGGGTTAAACAGAAAAGCATCGGCGGTTTTTTGATAGAGATTTTTCGAATAATCCAGGAAGTGCTTGTAAGAGTCGGCATCTTGCGGAGCAAATTTCCTGATTTGATCTGTGCTTTTTTGGGAATCGGAATAGTTATCGAACACAGTTCCATCCGGATAGAAATACCTGCATAGTGGTTCTAATTCAATGAAATTCAGGTATTCGTCCAAATCTTCATCACAAGTTTTAAATAATTTTTCGAGGATAAACGGCATAGTTAAAAGGCTCGGACCCGTATCAAATCGATATCCGTTTTCTTCAACCTGCTGCATTTTACCACCGGGAGTAGAGTTTTTTTCAAAAACATTTACCTCGTATCCCTTTTTGGCAAGGAGGGAGGCTGCTGCCAACCCACCAATTCCGGCACCTATAATTGTGGCTTTTTTGGGCATGTTTGTTTTTTGATGTGATTGAAGAAGCAGATCTCAGTTAGAATAAAGACACCCCTCTAGATTTTTCAAGGAAGTTTGAAAAATCATTCACATTGTTACTACCAATTAATTCGTATTGTATTCGTAGATGGCGAATGGAGCCAGTCATCCCCCAGCGCCCTCTTCAAAGGGGGATTTTTAAATTAAGAGATTATTTCTTAGTCAACTTGGCAACAGCTTCTATGTGATATGTTTGTGGAAACATATCTACCGGCTGGACTCGTTCGATATTGTACACTTCTTTTAATTCTTTCAAATCCCGGGCCATTGTGGAGGGATTGCAACTCACGTAAATAAGTTTGTCCACAGCGAGGATGGCAAGATGTTCAACCACGTCCGGGTGCATGCCGGACCGGGGCGGATCGGTGATGATACAATCGGGACGCCCGTGTCTTTCAAGGAAAAGCTCGTTGAAGGTGTCCTTCATATCGCCCAGTACAAACTCAACATTATCCACAGAATTTTCTTTCGCATTCTGTCTTGCATTCTCAACGGCTACATCAACCAGTTCTACACCTACGGCTTTATCAACGGAATCAGCCATGAAGAGAGTCAGTGTTCCGACTCCGCAGTAGAGGTCAAATAGCTTTTCATTACGCTTTAAATCTGCAAAATTTTTAGCTACTGAATATAGCTTTTCTGATTGGTGCGTATTGGTTTGGAAGAATGCATTCGCATCAATTTTAAATGAATGCTCACCAATGCTGTCAACAATATAACCCGGTCCGTGTAACACCTTTTCAAACCGACCAACCGCGGTGGGATTGGGTTGATCATTTATGTTATTGATAATCGTAGTGATTTCCGGAAAGTTTTTTAAAAGAGAATAGGACAACGGGTTCATGATTTCCGGATTGTCTTTAAAGGTCACGAGATTTACCATTAAATCATCTGTGTGATGTGAGGTCCGGATCACGAGATGCCTCATAAACCCCGCATTCTCATGCGTATCAAATGCGGGAATGTTGTGTTCTTTGCAATAAGATCGAACAAAATCAAGCAGTTTGTAAGAGATTGGATTTTGCAAATGACACTCTTTCAAATTGAGGATCTTGTCATACCTTCCGGGGGCATGCAAACCGGCGGCAAATGCAGAATCATCAATAAATTTATCGGCCTTGATCTCCGCGTCTGTCAGCCATCGGCGTGTTCCGAAACTGTATTCCATTTTGTTGCGATAGTAGAGGCTTTCATCACAACCAAGTATCGTTTCTACAATGTCAGGGTCCAATCCCGCGATGCGTTCCATATGGTCCCGGACATGTTGTTCCTTAAATTCAAGTTGTTTTTCGTAAGGGATATGCTGCCAGGTACAACCGCCGCATGTATTAGCATGTACACATGTCGGTTCAATTCGGATAGAAGAGGGTTCTTTAATTTCAAGAACTTTTGCTTCCCTGTAACTCTTTTTCCTTTTGATGATGCGTGCTTCCACCAGATCGCCGGGAGCTGTTCCCGGTACAAATACAGCAATTCCATCATGCTTGGCAATTCCTTTTCCTTTGAATGCCGTCGATTCGATGGTTAAATCAACAACTTCGCCCTTCTTTAATGACATTTTGTTTAAAACTATTTATTTAGATTCTTCATATTCGCGGAACATAATTGAAAAAGCCGTTTTCAGATCA
Source organism: uncultured Rhodohalobacter sp. (assembly GCA_964422985.1). Lineage (GTDB taxonomy): Bacteria > Bacteroidota > Rhodothermia > Balneolales > Balneolaceae > Rhodohalobacter. The sequence continues at coordinate 4,699 of CAYRDO010000236.1, forward strand.
GTTCGTTTTTTGAGCTGATTCATACTCAGTTCAAATCGCTTCATCGTTTGATTCGTTACGGCTTCTAAAAATTTAACGGCAGTTTCCGGATTTCTCTTTTTCAAGGTTTCAAAATCGGGTTTAAAAAAGCCAAGTAATGTGCAATCTGTGAGGCATTGAGCCGTGGCCATCCTTGGGATCTCATACCCAATAGACATGATTCCCAGCTCAGACGGTGCAGTAATATCGACAGTATATTTTTCATTTTGATCGACTTCAGGAGTTTTTGAGACAATCAGTCTAACTGACCCTTCCTCAATGAAATAGATTCCAGCTCCCGGGTCATTTTGGTGATAGATAAATTCACCCTCCTTGAACTTTCGCCGATGGCAAAGCTGCAAAAGTTCGTACCTCTCAAAGGGAGTAAGGTCCTGAAGCAATTGGGACTTAAAGACAATACTTCCCTGATTTTTTATTTTGTTGAAGTCGCTTTTTTTAAACATGCCGGTTAATTTTAAAATGAATGGCCAATTCCAAAACTGAAGTAAGCGGTTTTATTCTCAAACCAGCCCTCTTCTAAATCGTGAATTCTGAATGTGAGATCGAACCGGGCTATAATATATTCCCAATCAAACCGAATACCCAAACCGGAACCAACGGCTATCTGTTTGTAAAAGGAATCTAAGAAAAATCTACCATCGTTCAGTAATTCAATATTTTCTTCAGTTCTAAAGGTGTTTTGTGGACCATACCAAACGTTGCCGGCATCTGTGTGCCAGGCCACTAACCAATTTGCTCCTAATACATTTTGCAACACAACATGTCTAAACTCTTTAAAAAGAGCCAGTTTAATTTCTCCACCGGGAATTGTAACCTCATCCGGACTGATTCCGCCGGGGCCCA
>CAYRDO010000237.1:0-5539 GCA_964422985.1 uncultured Rhodohalobacter sp.
ACCCATTGTCCGCCGCGTTCAAGCTGAAATTCTCGTTCACTAACATCATTATGCACGGCGTAACCTGCCACGTAATCCATCGCTTCATCTTCTGAAACGTAGCTGGCTTTTTTCCCGATAATGATCGCTAATTCTACTTCCCAATCGGTTTTTTTACTGTTTTTAGGGATCACGACGGGATCAAACGGACCGCTTAGAGAGGAGCCTGCTTTAAAGAAAATGATCGGTTCTTTGGGAATATCCGAGCCGCTTTCTTCGGCGTGTTTGCTGTAGTTCAATCCAATACACACAATCTTGCCCGGTTTTGAAATCGGAGCCCCGATTCGTTGATCGTTACCTATTTCGGTTGCATCAGAAGGATCAAAATCTTGCAGCTTTTCGAGTCCGCCGTTCGTAAAAAATTCTTCATTGAAATCATCTGTGAGATGGCTGACATCGTACTTTGTGCCATCTATTTCGATGCCGGGTTTTTCGGCTCCCGGTTGGCCGTATCTGAATAATTTCATGAGTTAAAGATCTTAGGTTTTGGGAAACCGCTAAGGACGCAAAGGTACGCTAAGATTTTCTTTGCGGTTCTTAGCGCTCTTAGCGGTTTGAATTGGTTAGTTATTTATATGTATAAATCCTCCGTCAATCGGGTAGTCAGATCCGGTGATGAAATCCGCTTTATCTGAACAGAGAAACAGCGCTAGATTTGCAACTTCCTCCGGTTTGGCCATTCGCCCGATCGGTTGGGTATTAGATAGTTTTTCGAACATCTCTTTCTCCTGTCCCGGATAGTTTTGCTTTAAATATCCATCCACAAACGGCGTGTGAACCCGGGCAGGGGAGATGGAGTTGCAGCGAACGCCGTCATCGATATAATCTTTCGCAACGGAATAGGTCATTGTCAGAACGGCGCCTTTGGTCATGGTATAGGCAAACCGATCAGGGATGCCCACATGAGAAACGACCGAAGCCATATTCAGAATACATCCCTTTGTTTTTTTGAGTGATTGAATAGATGCCTGAATACAGTTGTAAATTCCTTTGATGTTTACGCTGTAAAGCCGATCCAGATCTTTTTCGGTGGTTTTCTCGATATTTCCGATATGAGCAATTCCGGCATTATTGACTAAAATATCGATCGGCTCAGATTCAGCAATCTCGCCGATAACTTCATGAACTTGTTGATGATTCGCTACATCGCACTGATGGATTTCAATATCATAATCGCTCTCGATTTTGGCATCTTCTTTTACTTCCAGAACATGAACCTTTGCACCGTTTTCAGCAAATACTCTTGTGATTGCAAGGCCAATGCCGCTGGCTCCTCCGGTTATGATAGCTGTCTTGTTTTCTAAATCCATTTTGTTTGAATTACCTTTGATTTACGTTCGTAATTTGATAGAAAATTTGAGCTTGTTAAATTTGCCACAAAAGCAGAAAAACACGAAAAATTGTAGTGATTTTGTGTTTTCGTGGCGATCATAAATGATGACCTTTTTCTATTCCAATAGTCATCCTCCGCTCCCTACAAATGGGGATTTTTCCAATTCAACCCAAACTTTTCCATTTGGGAATTCGTAGTCTCGTAGAGATTCTTTCTTCATTTCGATGCTGTAGCCGGGGCTTTTGGGAGGCAAATAGGCTCCGTTCTGAATGACAACCGGCTCCAGGAAATGTTCATGAAGATGATCCACATACTCAATAATTCTATTCTCTAAACTGCCGCTGATCGCAATGTAATCAATCATCGAGAGATGCTGGACATATTCGCAGAGCCCAACCCCACCGGCGTGTGGACAAACCGGAATACCAAACTTCGCAGCCATCAACATAATGGCAAGATTTTCATTCACTCCGCCCACTCTGCAGCTATCAATCTGGCAGATGTCGATCGCACCGGCCTGCATCAACTGTTTAAAAACGACCCGGTTCTGACAATGTTCACCGGTTGCAATTTTAATCGGTCGAATCTCTTTTCCAATCGCAGAATGTCCTAAAATATCATCCGGGCTGGTGGGTTCTTCAATCCAATATGGATTGAAATCAGCGAGAGATTTCATGTTGGAGATCGCTTCATCCACATCCCATTTCTGATTGGCATCCATCATTAAGGTCATATCATCGCCAATCTCTTCGCGGATAATTCCGGCGCGTCGTCGGTCATCTTGTAAATCAGAACCTACCTTCATTTTGAGATGTGTAAACCCTTCCTCTTTAGCTTCGCGGCTTAATCGTCGGATTTTTTCATCCGAATAGCCCAACCAACCGGCCGATGTTGTATAGGCGGGATATCCATTCTTCTGCAGATGTTCGATTCGCTTCTGTTTCGTTGATTCCTGTTTTTTCAAAATCGCCAGCGCCTCTTCAGGAGTGATGGCATCGGTGATGTATGTGAAATCAATGCATTTCACAAGTTCCTCAGGAGACATGTCCGCAATGAGTTTCCAAAGCGGTTTACCTTCGACTTTTGCATACAAATCCCAAACAGCATTCACAATCGCTCCGGTTGCAAGATGAATCACACCTTTTTCAGGTCCCAGCCAGCGAAGTTGGCTGTCGCCGGTTATCATCTTCCAGAAAGCTCCCATATCAGACGTAAAATCTGAAAGTTTTTTTCCAACAATCAGATGAGACATCGACTGAATGGCCTGACAGCAGATCTCATTTCCGCGGCCAATAGTAAACGTTAATCCGTGCCCTTTAAAATCGGAATCTGTTTGTAGGATTACATACGCGGCGGAATAATCCGGATCGGGATTCATAGCATCCGATCCGTCCAGGGATTGGCTTGTAGGAAACCGAATATCTTTAACATCGATGGCTGTTATGGTAATATCCATCTTCAATACTTTAATAAGGTTATGTGCAGTAAAACTTTAGAAAATTGGATAAGGTCCATCCACAGAGAGTGTAGGAAAAAGTTGCTTAAAATGTTAATTCGATCTTGACAAATCCTTTATATGATTTTGATACCGTCTTTTGGGTTCAGAAGTGGATAACAAATCTTTATATTGGGTGCTCATAAAAATCAGTAACAAACTATTTTTTATGCCGAAGAGAGTTTTAACAATTACAATGAATCCCGCGATTGATGTAAACACAGAAGCTGATGAAGTACACACCAATCAAAAAGTGAGATGCAAAAAACCCGATCATGATCCGGGTGGGGGAGGAATTAATGTTGCCCGTGTATTGCAGAGACTTGGAGTAGAAGCTGATGCTTTTTACCTGGCAGGAGGTTTGACCGGTGATTTCCTGGAATACTTGCTTAAGGAGGAGAACGTTTCAGGCGAACGAATGAAGATCAAGGAATTTACAAGGGAGAACACATCCATCATTGACAAAAATACCGGCGAGCAGTACAGATTTGTCTTACCCGGTCCGTCAATTTCGGAAGAAGAGTGGAAGCAAGCGTATGAGCGAATCAAAGAAAAAATTTCTGAATATGATGTTGTGGTTGGCAGCGGGAGTTTGCCACCCGGCGTACCGGTTGATTTTTACGCCCAAATTGGAAAATTAGCTCTCGATGAAGGGAAAATGTACGTTTTAGATACATCCGGAGATTTTTTGATGGAAGGGGTGAAGAACGGTGCAACGTTCATCAAACCAAATCAAGAAGAGTTTGAAGAGTTGAAAAAGCAAACGGGCGCATCCACCAATGATGAGGTGATTCAAAAACTTTTTGAGCTCGGAATTGAAAACATCATTCACACAGAAGGAAAAGAGGGTACGAAGCTGATCAATAAAAAAGGCGTCAAAGAATTCAAACCACCAGAAATTGAGGTGCACAGCTCTATCGGTGCAGGTGATAGCTTTGTGGGAGGGCTCGTGGCCGGATTGGTAGACGGCATGAATGCTAATAAAGCTGTTTGTTATGGAATTTCTGCAGCAGCGAGTACACTGAAAAGTGCAGGGACGGATCTTTGTGAGCTAAACGATGTACAAAATATTCATGCACAGCTGTGCGGAGAGTAAATAATAATTTTAATAATTATTTAGGAATGCCGAGAAACGCGATTCAAAACTTTCAAATACCCGTCATTGATTTCGAGAGAGCTATTGCTTTCTATAGCAAAATTATGGGCTATAAACTTGAAGAGATGCAACTTGAAGAAGTAAAGCTTGGGGTATTTAGGTGCGATGAGGAAGATGGTGTAACCGGTACACTCATTTTAGGAGGAGACCAAAAGCCATCCAGGGAAGGGGCTTTGGTTTATCTGCAGTGCAATGATGATTTGAATGCGCATCTCGAAAAAGTAGAAGAAGCAGGCGGCGAGGTTCATATTGAAAAAACTGAATTAGGACCTGAGATGGGATTTTTTGCCATCATTCACGACACGGAAGGAAATCGGGTAGGTTTATACTCCGGAAGTTGAATCAGTGACTTGTTTTGAGGGGTGATGGTGAGATCCGGCTCCCTTGAAATTTTCTTTTCTAAAGACAAGTTTATATGTCTCTTGGCTTTCATTCATGCTCACGCTAAATTCTCCCTGAATCTGTTTCACAAGTGAATTCATAATTCGTGCATCGAGGGATTCGCCATCACTTATACTCGGTTGTTTTTTATTGGCTTTGCCATTATTGGTTACCGTAAATGTAACTTCACCATTTCTCTCGGCTAAGTCTACTGTGATAAAGGGTTCTTTGATTCTGTTAAAATGATGGTCGTTAGTGTGAATTAAAATTTCGTTACATATCAACCCTAAAGGAATAGCTTGATTTATATTCAAATTTAAGTTTTGAATATTTTTTTGATAGCGGATCTCTTTGTTCTGAATATCGAAAATGTGATTTAAAAAATCGATCTGCTCATTGAGGTACCAATTGAAATCTATATTCGGTTCTTTGTCTATTCCTTGGAAATTTTCGTAAATCAGCGATAACGATTTGAGGCGGGTTTTATAATGGTTAAGTACTTCAGTCAGGCTTTTTGAGTGAGAGTACATGAGATGGAGCTCAAGCAAAGCAGACATGAGGGCAATATTATTTTTTACCCGGTGATGAACTTCCTGAAGGAGTATCTTCTTCTCCTCAATTGTTTGTTTTAATTGAGATTCATCTTGTTTCTGTTGTGTAATATCCTCAATAATTGCTATCAGGTAGTTAACATTACCATTGTCATCATAAACGGCACTTTTTGAAAGTTTGATAGTAATAAAGTTGCCGTCTTTTCTCTTATACCTTTTCTCAATATTATAACTGGCTATTGAACCGTCTACAATTTCCTGGTCTAATTTTCTGCCCTCTCCGAGGTCATCGGGATGAATAAAATCTTTAAAGTTTAATTGAAGGAGTTCATCTTTCTTATACCCAAGAAGTTTGCAGAGAGATTGATTTACCAAAATCCATTTTTCGTCAGGTTTGTGATGAGCAATTCCTAAAGGAGCGTAATCAAAGGTAGCTTTAAACTTGTCTTTCTGCTTTTTGGTATCCTCGAACAGGCCCTCAATTAATACATTACTTTGATAAACCAGCAAGAAAATTAATCCACCACTGGCAAGTACATAAAACCATCCTTTGTACAATTGAGCCTGTGTAATGGTATCCATAT
>CAYRDO010000238.1:0-5539 GCA_964422985.1 uncultured Rhodohalobacter sp.
TTACTTTAATAAATATTTTTTTGATACATCTACGAGGAAAGTGCCGGTTAAAAATTTACGACCGATCAGTACCGGATTTTTCATTTCTGAACGATTTGTAAGGGAGAGTTCAATCGTTCTTTTGAACTTTTGAAACTGGGTTTTCTGCTTGATGATAACTCGTTCTTCAATCTGTCCGTTAGAACTTCTGACTTTTTTTACCTTGTGAACCGCACTTTCGTACATCTTTTCTTCATACTCGGGATGATCCGGATCGAGTACGTTAAACCTCACCCAATTCTGTCCTTCTTTAACAAATTGTTCAATTTTATGGCAATGAAGGCTCGATGTGTAGGCTCCGGTGTCAATCTTTGCATCAAGGTTGAAAAGGGATAGATTAGGCAGGTTAATCTTTTCGATACGGCCAATGATTTTCTTTTCCGATTTCTGCAATACTACTCCTTCATTTTCGCCTTTAAAATAAGGCCTTTATCGTTCGTGTGCATTTCCTATTTTTACGAATTGAATATAAACCACGATTAACCTATGAGTTTTATCCAAAGACAACAACAGCCGATTATTATTCTGGATTCCGAACGATGTAAACGAAACATTCACCGGATGGCGGAGCGTGCAAAAAATGCAAATTGTGTATTTCGGCCTCATTTCAAAACACATCAATCCAAAACCATTGGGCGATGGTTTCGAGATGCCGGTGTCCGCGGGATTACAGTCTCATCCGTCTCGATGGCAAACTATTTTGTTGAAGATGGCTGGGATGATATCACAATTGCATTTCCATTTTTTACTCAGCAATTAGACGGGCTCAAAAAGCTCGAAAATCAAACAAAATTACGATTATTTGTTAATTCTGTGGATGATCTTGAATTGTTGAGTGACGAGTTAAAAAATCCATTTAGATTCTTTATTGAAATTGATCCCAGTGCCGGGCGAAGTGGTATCCATTTTCAGAATACGGATCATATCTCAAATCTTATCGAATCATCTACAAAACTGGATAAATGTACATTTCATGGATTTTATATTCATGATGGCCGGACATATACAGCGCGTTCAACTAAAGAAATTCAGGAAAAGATCAACCCAACACTGGATATTTTAGTTGACCTGGAATCGAAATTTCCGGATGCAATCATCTCTATGGGAGATACACCTTCGGCAAGTACATCAGATCGGCTTCGTGAACTGGATGAGATGACACCCGGCAATTTTGTGTTTTATGATTATATGCAAGTGCAAATCGGGAGTTGTTCTCTGGATGATGTTGCCCTTTTTACCGTGTTGCCAATCGCCCAAAAAATTCAAGCATCTGATCGAACCATTCTTCATGGGGGAGCTGTTCATCTCTCAAAAGAATTTTTGCACGCTAGTGATGGAAAGAACTTTGGTCCACTGATAAACTACTCTTCTGGCTCTGATATTTCTCGATCAGATCTATTTGTATCCGCCATTTCCCAAGAGCATGGTACTGTTCAGGGAATTCCAAGCGAAGACAACCGGGTGTGGGTCTGTCCTATTCATTCATGTCTGACCGCAAACCTTTACTCTCAATATTTTACTGTTGATGGAGACGCAATAGAAAAGAGAATTTTATCATGAAGAAACTGGTGATTCAAGAGAAGTATTCAAAACACTGGCCAACGATTGCTGTAGGGAGTTTATTTATGTCAGTTGTTCTTTTTATCACTTACCAATTTATGGATGATGTTTTGTGGATTGGATATATCAGACTTGCATCATTTTCATTGTTTGCATTGGCTCTGCTCAGTTTTTTTAAGGTAAAAGACGGTCAGGTTGAAATTACAGTAAAGCTGAAGGATGAGATCGTTGAATCCACATACAAAGTTCGTAACGAAGTTATTTTCCGGTCTGAAAATCCCGCCTCAGACTTTTACAAACTGAAAGTTGATGAGATGCCGAATAAGAGTCTTTATAATGATTTTGTGAAGAGTGATAAATGTGTCAGGTTCAGAAGAGAAAATGAAAATGCCTGGTTCTATTTTAATGAAATTGAGAGCCGGGTTGTTCCTCTAAGTATGGATAATGCAACTCAACTTCACAACTTTTTAAAGCAAGCCTCCACCCTTTAAATGTTATTGTCTTCAAGCGGATCAGGATCGTCTGTAAATGCTTGTTTCCAAAAAATATACGCCCCAAGAGCTAATCCCTTTAGAATAAAAAATGTGAAGACAATCATGAGCCCAATATCCTGCAGAAGTACGATGACGATAAAGTAAACACCAAGGAGTATTAGACGGTTCTTGTACTTTTTTATCGATTCTCTGTCGAACTTGGGAGTTTTATCAAAGGGAATAGTACTTACCATCAGTAATGATAGAAGAATAACGACGGGAATGAGCACAGAAATGATTCCATTTTCAAACCCTTCAAACCAACTTAAACGATTGCGAAAGGTTAAATAAAATGCACAAATCATAACGGCAAACGCCGGTGTTGGCAACCCTCGGAAGTAATTGATTTCGGTAACTTTCGATTCGACATTAAAACGGGCGAGTCGAATAGCTCCACACATAGGTGCAAGAGCGCTGAGTAAAATTCCAATGATTCCCAGCTCGTGAAATGCAAAATTGTAGAGAAAAAAACCGGGTGCGGCTGCAAATGAAACAACATCACTAACAGAGTCGAGCTCCATTCCAAACTCGCTTGTAGAATTGGTTAGACGAGCCATAAATCCATCCATTGCGTCAAACAAACCGGCAAGTACTATGAGCCAGGCACCGTTCACAAAATTCCCTTCATGAACCATGATGATCGACAAGAATCCACAGAAGAGATTCATTAACGTAAAGAAGCTGGGTACGATAATTTTTGGGATTGGCTTCAGCTTCTTTTTCTTAAGCCGTTTTCTAAATCTCTTTTTTTGGATCGGATATTTCATTTATGCTTAAACGAAACTGCTAATTTTGACTTATGATTTATAAACATTTGATATCTTTTAACTTATTTCAGCAAGAATTGATTCGCCGGCAACAGTCCGATCCCCTTTTTTAACCTTTATATTTACATCTTCTGGTAAAATCACATCCATACGTGATCCAAATTTCATGATCCCAAAACGTTGTCCGGCTTCCACATTTTCACCCTCTTTGAGATGATAAACAATTCTACGGGCCATAAAACCGGTGATTTGTTTGAATAGAATCTTAAGTCCGCTGGGATGTTTCACACCAAAATGGGCTCTCTCATTCATTTCTGAGGCGTGATCTTCCCAAGCCATCAAATATTTTCCCGGATAATACTTCACAAACTCCAGATCTCCGGTAACAGGAACTCGATTTACGTGGACATCAAGCGGTGAAAGAAAAATGCTCACTTGCGTCGCAGATCCGCCAATGTATTCATCTTCATCGATTTTTTGGATGAGAACAACACGTCCATCCGCCGGTGAAAGAATCAGGTTTTCACCTGATGGAGAGGTTCGTTGAGGATCTCGGAAAAAATAAAGGATTAGTCCGCATAAAATGATTAGTGCCGGATAGATAATATACCCAAGCCATGTTGGGCCAAACGAAACGGCAATAGCTATTAGAATACTAAACAAAATAACAACAAGAATTGTGCTGTATCCTTCTCTGGCTAACATCCACTATCCTCCAAATGTTCGAAGTATATCATTGAATGTAATGAGAATAAACAAGCCGATAAGTAAAATAAAGCCAAGCTGTTGTAAGCCCATTCGAACTTTTGGTGAGGGTTCTCTGCGAGTAATACCTTCGTAAGCCAGGAACATGAAATGTCCGCCATCTAATGCCGGAATCGGCAGCATATTCATGATTGCGAGAGTTACACTTAAGAATGCTGTGATATTCCAAAATCCACGCCATCCGGCAGCATCAGTTGCTTCCCTGGTAATGCTTGCAATAGCAACGGGTCCTCCAAGATTTTCTCTTACTGAAATGTCACCCGAGAACATTCGTCCAAGTCCCTGAATAATTCCGAAAAAAGTATCGTTTGTATTTGAAACTCCAATAACTACAGATTGTGCCAGGTTATAATTCTTCGTCTCGTAATTGAAAAATTCAGCAGGGTTTGGCGAATGGATTCCAATGGTATTTGTCTCCGGGTCAGGTGTAACGGAGGTTTGTATAATCTCACCATTTCTGTTGATTTCGAGCTGTAAACTTCCATCCGTATTTTGTATATGGTCAACTAATTGTATCCAATAACTAACCGGTTCACCGTTTATTCCTACGATCTGGTCTCCTGCTTGTATCCCTGCGCTGTCTGCAGGGCTCCCCTCCTGAACTTGCGAAATCGAGCTCGGCAAGCTGTGAGTCTCATCAATAAATCGGCCCTCTTTGTTGATACGATCCAGAAAGTCAGGTGGAGCAGTAATTGTTAGCGTTTCTCCGTTCCGATTTACCATGAAACTTAAATCGCGATCTGTGAGTGCTGACGGATTGAAGATATCGTTAAAATACTCAACTCGTTCGCCATTCACTCCAATCAACTGGTCACCGGTTCGAAATCCAATCTCATGTGCTAATGAACTCTGTTCAACATAAACACCATCAATCGATGATGTAGGAATCATTGTTTCGCCATAATTCCAGGTCATGCCTGTGTATATAATTACAGCGAGAATCATATTAAAAACTACACCTGCAAGAATTACAACTATTCGCTGCCATACAGGACGGCTTCTAAACTCGTCGGGTTTTACCTCCTCATCGATAAAAGAATCGTCCATACTTTCATCAATCATCCCAGCAATTTGTACATAACCTCCGAGCGGAGTAGCTCCTAAAACATACTCGGTCTCCCCTTTTTGAAAACCAAAAATTTTAGGTGGGAAACCAATAGAAAATTTATTGACTCTCATCTTAAAGAACTTAGCCGCAAGGAAATGCCCCAATTCATGAAATGTGACAAGAATAAAAATGGCGGCTATAAAAATGAAAATTGTAGATGATATGTTTACAATCCAATCCATACTATTTCATTAACGTGTTTGCAAAATTACGCGTTTCTTCATCAATGGCTAATAACGTCTCGGGAGACAATTCCTTGTTTGAAGTAATCTTTTGTAATGATGAATCAACAATTTTTGGAATGTCAATATAACGAATTTCTTTGCTTAAAAATCGGGCTATGGCTACCTCATTTGCGGCGTTTAAAACAGCCGGAGCAAAGCCGCCCTTATCTGCCGCATCCATTGCAAGACGTAAACAGGGAAACAGCTCAAAATCTACAGGCCGAAATTCCAACTCCATTCGCTCAGAATAGTTGAGGGTTTTATTAGGATATGGTTCTCTTTCGGGATACGTAAGCGCATAAATAATAGGCACTTTCATATCCGGCGGGCCCAATTGGGCTTTTGATGACCCATCAACAAATTCTACAATTGAATGTATAATACTCTGCGGATGCACAACCGGCTCAATTTTTTCAACCGGCATATCAAAAAGCCAATGTGCCTCAATAATTTCCAAGCCTTTATTCATCATTGTTGATGAATCGATGGTAATCTTCGCTCCCATATCCCAGTTAGGATGATTCAGAGCATCTTCCACTGTGA
>CAYRDO010000239.1:0-5496 GCA_964422985.1 uncultured Rhodohalobacter sp.
TGTTTTTTGTGCTTATATGACATCGAGGTTATCTTCTGTATCTGTATTTTTTCTTCCTCATTTTACATTCTTGTTCTCTTCTTTTTACAAATATTGTAGTCCTCCCCTTTTTTCAAGCACAGCGATGAGGAGTGAAAGCCTTCGCTGATCAAATCCGCTGGCAGTTCGCTGTGGTGTTCCATAGTTACTGCCCGAAACGAGTGCCTGCACTTCTACAAGAATCGGACGGGTTCCTTCCATCACGCAAGCAATTGCATTTCCGCTGACTTCCAGATCAGAATCAGACAAAAAGAGTTCTGAGGGATTGGTAACTTCTTGAAGTCCGCCTTCATTCATCTCAAAAACGCCCACTTCCTGTGCAGGACCAAAGCGATTTTTGATACATCTGAGTAACCTGTAAAAATGATTTTTATCGCCTTCAAAATGCAAAACGGTATCAACCATGTGTTCCAAAATTCTGGGGCCGGCGATATCTCCTTCCTTGGTTACGTGGCCAATCATTAACGTTGTAATATTCTCTTTTTTTGCGATCTGTTGCAACAGAGCGGAACACTCCCGAATCTGCCGAATGCTTCCCGGCAAGCTTGTCAGTTCATCACTAAAAAGTGTTTGAATCGAATCGATCACCAACAGATCCGGTTTCAATTGTCTGGCCATATGAATGACCGATTGCACATCTGTATTTGAACTGATGTACAGATTTTCACCCCTTAACCCAATCCGGTCGGCACGCTGTTTGATTTGGGCTCCCGACTCCTCTCCCGCGATATAAAGAATTTTTAAATCCGGGCTATTTTTAGCGGTTTGAAGCATAAGGGTACTTTTCCCGATTCCCGGATCACCTCCAAGCAATGTAAATGAACCATCTACAAAACCGCCTCCAAGAACACGATCAAACTCATCCAGATTGGTTGAAACTCTCTGCTGATGTTCAGTTCCCACCTCCGATAACCGAACCGCTTGAGAATCATCCGAATCAGAGATTTCTACTTTGTGTTTTTTAGATTTTTTCTTTTTCTCTCTCTTTTCAGAAAATGTATTCCACTCACCACATTTGGGGCACACTCCCAACCATTTTGGGGACAAGTGACCACAGTTACCGCACTCAAACTGAATCTTCTCTTTAGCCATTTTTTTCTAACTCCTCAGGCTCCATTTCTATTTCCTCATCTTCTGATAGTTTTTGATTTACAGAATCGTTCACATACCAGATCATCGCAAAAATTCCCAGACCAATGCTGGAATAATAGGTGATGATCCTCCAGGCAAACACAGCCAATCCGATAAAAGCTTTTCTGTCGATTAAGGGGCCAAGAAAGAGTGCAAAGAGGCCCTCAACTCCGCCTGAACCACCGGGCGTTGGGATTACGAGAAAGGCGAGATTCATGGCGAGGCTACGCAAAGTTAACAAGACTTCATCGCCGGGAAGCAAACTCAATACAACTATCACGGGCAATGCGATTTTACAAAGCCAGGTCATTGTTGATAGATAGAACGCCTTCAACACAAATGTGTACGGCTTCCTTTTCAAGAGTTTAGAATAGTTCTCAAGATTATCTGCTTCATCGTGTACTCTGTCGGAATATTTCCTCAAAAAAGGAAGTTTAAAAAGAACCCGAATCACTTTTTTGATAGCCGCCGGATTAATCAACAAACCATACGCCAAAACGGCTCCATACAACAGTAAACCGGTGTAGATTAATACCATGGTTACATTTCCAACCAAACCAATCTCATTCGGAAGAACTTCAAAATAGACTCCAGAAATGAGCAAAATCGGCACGGCGAGTGCGTACCAAAATTGATCTAAAAGTACACTGTAAAGCATGATTGCCGACGATTGCCCCAGTTGAATTCCCTCACGTGTCATTGCAAAAGTAGCCACCGGAGCCCCTCCAATAGTAGATGGAGTTACGGCAGAGGCAAAATCCCAAGTAAGAGCGATTCGAACGGCAGCCATTTTTCCGATCACTTTATCGGCCAGATACCTGATTTTTGCTGCGGTAAAATAAACCTTCAGTAACGTTACAAGTATAGCAATTCCAAGACCGGGGAGTCTTTTCGGTTTTAAATGTTCGAGCACACCGGGCGTGTATGTCAAGTAAATCACAATCCCCATACTTATAACACTGAGACCTATAGAGATCGCCAGATATTTGATGGAAATCAGAGGACCGCTTTGTGAACTATGTTGAATTGGTTTCGACAATCGACTGAATTATGCGTTCAAAACTCTGAAATATACAGAAAGGCAGGGTAGAGAATAAAAAAAATGCCGGACTTTCTAAGCCCGGCATTTAACTATAAAATAAACAATGAATTAGGCAATTGTGATCTCATCGTTCAGGTAAACGTCCTGAATGTAGTTCAACAATTTAATGCCTTCATCCATGGGGCGCTGAAATGCTTTACGGCCACTGATAAGTCCCATACCACCGGCACGCTTGTTCACAACAGCCGTGGTAACAGCTTGTGCGAAATCATCATCTCCGGAAGCACCACCAGAATTAATGAGTCCAGCGCGGCCCATATAACCATTTGCTACCTGGTATCGCGTGAGATCAATTGGGTGATCTGAAGTCAACTCATCATAAATTCTCTTATCGAGTTTACCGTATGATGAATCTCCGGAATTCAAAGCTTTATATCCGCCATTGTTTGTAGGCAGTTTTTGTTTAACGATATCAGCTTCAATCGTTACACCCAAGTGGTTTGCCTGTCCGGTCAGGTCGGCAGAAGCGTGATAGTCGGTACCACCAACTTTAAATGCAGAGTTTCGTGTGTAGCACCACAGAACAGTTGCCATACCAAGCTCATGAGCTTTCTCAAAAGCCTTAGCAACTTCTACAATCTGTCGTGAAGATTCTTCAGATCCGAAATAGATCGTTGCACCTACTGCAGCTGCGCCCATATCGTACGCTTTTTCAATGGATCCAAACATAATTTGGTCGTATTTGTTTGGATAGGTTAACAACTCATTGTGGTTAATCTTCACCAAAAATGGAATTTTGTGAGCATATTTTCTTGATACCGCACCTAAAACTCCAAAGGTTGATGCAACTGCATTACATCCACCTTCAATTGCTAATTCAACGATTTTTTCCGGATCAAAATAAGCCGGATTCTTAGCAAAAGACGCACCGGCACTATGCTCAATTCCCTGGTCAACGGGAAGAATTGACATGTACCCGGTTCCTGCAAGGCGTCCGTGATTTAAAATTCGCTGCAGGTTTTGAAGAACACGGTTACCTCTGTCTGAATGGTACCAAACATCATCGACGTAGGTAGGTGATGGAATATGTAGTTTTTCTTTAGGTATGGTTTTACAAACATGACTAAGCAGGGAGTCTGCATCGTCCCCCAATAACTCTTCTATACTTGATTTTTCAAGTGTCATTATATTTTGCTCCTGTATTGGTTAAAATTTTGTTTGGCATTAATAATATACATGTTAATTCGACAATTGGCTATTCTCAGAGTCCTCTAACCAATATTGGAAGCGCTTTGATTTACAAAAAATCAACATATTTAGTAGTCTGTTTAAAAAACTGTTATTTTTGATGTCTCAAAAGAAATTTATGATATGAAAATTCAAGACATCGATTTAGGACATCAACCACTTCTTCTTGCACCTATGGAGGATGTTACAGATTCTCCGTTCCGGCAAATCTGTAAACAGAAAGGAGCCTCGGTTGTTTACACAGAATTTATCAGCTCCGAAGCAATCATCCGCGACTCGGATATTGCCATGCACAAGATGCATTTTGAAGAATTAGAGCGACCGTTCGGAGTTCAGATTTTTGGCGGACGCGAAGAGGCGATGGAAGGCGCTACAAAAGTAGCTACCTCCAATAACCCCGATATTGTAGATATCAACTTTGGATGTCCGGTTTATAAAATTGTGAAGAAAGGTGCTGGCTCAGCTTGTTTGAAAGATTTAGGAATGATGGAGCGAATGGCAGGAACGGTGGTGGATGCCGCCGGTGATTTTCCCGTCACTGTTAAAACACGACTCGGCTGGGATGACCGCACTATTCGGATCAGTGAGGTTGGGTTGATGCTGCAGGATCTCGGCGTGAAAGCGTTGACAGTTCACGCCCGAACCCGATGTCAAAAATATAAAGGCGATGCACGTTGGGAATATCTCAAAGAGCTCAAAAATACACCCGGACTTGAAATTCCTATTATTGGTAATGGTGATGTAACCTCTCCGGAACTCGCTAAAAAAATGTTTGATGAAACCGGTGTGGATGGAGTCATGATTGGTCGCGGCGCGATTGGTAACCCGTGGATTTTTGAACAAACCCGGCATTACCTTGAAACCGGCGAACTCCTTCCTGATCCCACTGTTGATCAGCGGCTGGCATTATGTGCCGAACACTTACGATTTTCCGTTGCTCATCATGGCGAACAGTATGGTGTGATTATCATGAAAAAACATTACGGTCAGTATTTGAAGGGCATTCGAAACAGCCGAAAATTACGCGGAGAAATTATGCAGGAGAAAGAGATGGATCCTATTCTAGAACTTCTCCTCAATTTCAAAGAGGAAGAACTTTACGCGGTGGCATAAATTTGTTTTGCTACTCCATCTGTTATTTGAGATGAATCTTACTTGCGAGATCCGCGTAGCAGTAATAAAATGCTCACAAATTACACAGCTATGCTATTTCGATTTCTCAGAGCTTTGAAAGCACTCCTCATAGGTTCACTTCTGGCTACTAATCCTCTAAAAGGTCTCACGGTTATCATACTTGGAGTAATGATCCCATACCTGATCTACGCCTTTTTGGGCGGAGCGGCCTTTGTGTTGATACTCATAGGAACCGGATTTTTGATCTGGTGGCTAGCTTCCAAGAATGCCAAAGCCTGAATTACAATCAGATTTTGTCAGTCCTCATAAAAGGTTTTAACACATCAGGGACCACTACATCCCCATCTTCGGTTTGATAGGTTTCCAAAATGGATGCCACGATTCGAGGTAATGCCAAACCGGATCCGTTGAGTGTGTGAAGCATTTCCGTTTTGCCTTTCTCATTTTTGAAGCGAAGCTGCATTCGTCGTGCCTGGAATGACCCAAAATTGGAGCAGGAGCTCACTTCCAGCCAGCGTTGTTGCCCCGGACTCCAAACTTCCAGATCGTATTTCTTAGTCTGAGTGAAGCCCATATCTCCGGTACACATCAGTAGCGTTCGATACGGCAGTTCCAGTTTTTTCAGGAGAGATTCTGCATATTCACGCAGCGATTCCAGTTCATCGTCTGACGAATCGGGATGTACAATCTTTACCAACTCCACTTTATCAAATTGGTGTAAACGGTTCAGCCCTCGAACATCTTTCCCATAACTTCCCGCTTCACGTCTCCAACAAGGAGTGTACGCCGTGTAGTAAACCGGAAGATCGTCCATTGAAAAAATTTCATCCCGATGAAAATTTGTAACGGGAACTTCGGCAGTCGGAATTGCAAAAAAGCCATCGCGCGGAATAGTGTACATC
>CAYRDO010000240.1:0-5436 GCA_964422985.1 uncultured Rhodohalobacter sp.
TGTAGAGTCCCGATAGGTTCGGGCTGTTTCAATTCTGTTATCTGTTCCGGCTTGATAGGCTTCCACCATCGCGTCAATGGGTTCACCGTTCTTTATGGTATACACTGTAAAATTTCCATCCGGTTCATCTACGGATGCTTCGGTGGCCACGTTTAAAACCTCACTGAGAGCCTCAGCATTTTCAGCATCATAATATTGACCTCCGCCGGCTTTTGCTGCGCACTGAAGTTGACTCGTTTCTTCCTCTTGTATCCCGAACCCAATGATGTGCATTTTAAAATCAATTCCTTCATCTTTTGCAGCCTTAACCACTTCGCAAATATTTCCATCGCAGGATTCAATTCCATCCGTGACTAGAATAACTGTAGCCCGTTCGCCGGTTTCGCGCAGTGTGTTAATCACTTGGGTAGCTGAATAGGCGAGAGGAGTTCGTCCAAGAGGCCGGATACCGGTAAGTGTTTGGTTGATCAGATTTTTGTCATTGTTTTCCATTCCAACCATAAACTCCACATCGCGACAATCGCCTTCTTGTCTGTGACCGTAGGCAACCAACCCCACATTCTGATTTTCCGGAAAGGAATTTACAGAGGTGGACAAAACATCGGTGGCAATTTCCATTTTTGATATGCCATCAATTTGACCCCACATCGAACCGCTGGCATCATAAATAAAAATAATGGGTGAGGGTGTTGGATTTTCCTGAGCATGAACCTGAACTGCAAGGCAAATCATGCAGAGAAATGTGAAGATTCGTCTCATGATCGCTGGCTTTGGTTGTGGTTGTACCGCAGAAAGAAAAGCAAATCTGCAAACCAACTTACGTAAAGAGGGGAAAAAATAAGATTAAAAATTCCTCATGTTTAATGAGAGGTATTTATTCACCCTGAAGAGTGACAACCAACTTTCGTGATCCACCACGATTTCGATGTTCACACAGATAAACTCCTTGCCAGGTTCCTAAATTTAGTCGTCCGTTAGAAATGGGAATCGTAACTGAATGTCCTAAAATCGAACTTTTCAGGTGAGAGGTCATGTCATCGGCCCCTTCCAACGTGTGCTCAAACATCGACATATCTTCAGGAACCATTCGGTTGAAATGAGTTTCAAAATCCCGGCGTACGGATGGATCGGCATTTTCATTGATCGTCAACCCGGCGCTGGTATGCTTGATGAAAATATGAGCAATTCCTGTTTTTATCTCACTCAGGTTTTCAAGCTTGGATGTGATCTCATTCGTAATCAAATGAAACCCTCTTGATTTAGGCGACAACGTAATCTCTTTTTGATACCACATTTCAGTAAGCAGTTGACAGTTAGCAATAAACAGTTTTAGTTAATAAAATTTTGGATTTGGAAATAAACAGTATACTTGATACTTGCCTATCCAAAAATTCCTTTAATCACTCCGCCATCATGGCTGATTGTTTGTCCCGTAACATATCCGCTATGTGGCGACAACAACCACGCTGCGAGAGATGCAATTTCTTCAGCTTTCCCCATCCGTCCAACCGGGATGTTTTCTTCCATCGCTTTTTTGGCTTCATCATATGAAACTCCCTGAACGCTGCTGTTATTTTTGATGACGCGATCTATGGCAGGCGTTTCGTGTGATCCGGGGGCAAGAACATTTACAGTCACTCCTTTTTTGGCGATTTCAAGTGCCAGCGATTTTGCAAAACCAACGACACCCGCGCGAAATGAATTACTCAATGCCAAAGAGGGCAGGGGCTGCTTCACAGACTGACTCTCGATAAATAACATGCGACCATATTCTTTTTCCACTAGAATTGGAGCGAGACGAAGTGCCAAATCAATTTTCCAGCGCATGACGAGCTGCCAGGATGAATCCCAATCATTCATATCTGTTTGAAGAGGAGTTCCTGTTGGAGGTCCGCCGGCATTAAACAGAATTCCATGCAAATCACCTGATTTTGCAGCTTTTTCAATTTGATCGATGGTATCATCATAAATCAGGCTTCCCTGGATGATGTCGATCTGGCTCTTAAAATGTTCAAACTTTTCACGAAGCATATCCCCCCGGCGGGCAACCAAAACAACTTCAGCGCCTTCCGTTAACAATTGACGGGCCACTGCTTCACCAAATCCACTACTGGCGCCGCAAACGATAAATCGTTGAGTATCAAGTTTTAAATCCATAGAAAATTTCGTTTTATGATTTATACCAAGGTAGCAAAGTTATAAAGTCTGAACAAAGATGAGGGATAGCTGCCAAATTCCAGTCTCATCAAGTAAAGAATTGTAAAGCAAAAGATATTCTGAAGAAGGACTATTATTTTTGATATTCTTGAAAACGTTACCATCAACAAAAGTAAACTTCGGATAAAACCAAAAGCTGTTTTGAGAATTATTAAAAAGACAAAAATACAATGGATTGGATGGTTGGTGGTGCTGGTACTTTTTTACAATCAAGAAGCCTTTTCTCAAACGGACGACCCCGTTTATATCACACGAATTAATCAATCCATTACACTGGACGGTTTTAGTGATGAAGCCGCATGGCAAAATGTAGATCCTTTTCCTATGACAATGTATCAACCAACGTTTGGAGGTGCTCCGTCGGAAAAGACAGAGGTTCGGGTCGCCTACGATGATACATACATGTACTTCTCCATGCGGGCGTACGATTCCAATCCTGAAGGCATTCGCGACAATATTTTATTCAGAGACCGCTTTGGCAGCGATGATTATTTCGAAGTGATGATCGACACTTTTAACGACAATGAGAACTCGCTGGTTTTTACCACAAATCCTGCAGGAATTCGGCGGGATGTTGCCATTACACAGGATGGTGTTGGAGAGGCCGGTTCATGGGTGAATGCAGATTATAATACGTTTTGGGATGTTGGGGTTGAAGTTACCGATGAAGGTTGGTTCGCTGAGACACGAGTCCCACTATCAAGCTTGCGTTTTCAGGCTGAAAATGGACGCGTGGAGATGGGACTCTCATTACACCGAATCATTGTCCGAAAATCTGAAAGGTCAGTTTATCCTGCGATTGAACCAAGTACAGATTTTGCTTATTTGAAGCCGTCGCGAATGCAGACCATTGTACTCGAAGGAGTTGAGAGTGAGAGGCCGGTGTATGTACGTCCCTATGTTTTAGGAGGGTTGGAAAGGTTGGCTCAATCAAAAGAAAATTCTGATGGTTATCGACATGTTCATGATCAAACAGCGGATGCGGGCCTCGATGTTAAATACGGCCTCACGAGTAATCTGACTATGGATCTCACGTTGAATACTGACTTTGCCCAGGTAGAGGTGGATGATCAACAGGTAAACCTCACACGCTTTTCGCTTTTCTTTCCTGAAAAGCGGCAGTTCTTCCAGGAACGAGCCGGATTGTTTGAATTCCGAACCGGTGGGTTAAGCCGATTATTTCACAGCCGAAGAATTGGATTGACCGATGATGGCGAGATGGTTAGAATCCTCGGTGGCGCAAGGATCGTAGGAAGAGCCGGGGATTGGGATGTTGGATTTGTGAACA
The DNA here is from genome assembly GCA_964422985.1 of uncultured Rhodohalobacter sp. Classification (GTDB taxonomy): domain Bacteria; phylum Bacteroidota; class Rhodothermia; order Balneolales; family Balneolaceae; genus Rhodohalobacter. Next base: position 3,506 of record CAYRDO010000240.1, read on the forward strand.
TGCAAACGGAGAAGCTCGGTGATTTACCATCAGAAAATTTTGGCGCTTTACGTTTGAAAAGGCAAATCTTTAATCCCTATTCGTATGCCGGGGGAATGATGACCAGCCGACTCGGAGCGGACGGCAATTATAATTTTGCGTACGGAGTGGACGGAACTTTCAGGCTTTACGGTGATGATTATCTGACCGTTCGATGGGCTCATACACTTGATGACAGAGAACAATTTGATGCGGATTGGAGCCCGGGCAAAAGCGGAAGATTTTTTGGAGTCTTTGAAAAACGGTTACGTGATGGTTTTGGATACCGAACGGGCGTCATCTGGTCGGGTGAAGATTATACTCCACGCTTAGGATTTGTGCAGCGCTCTGATTTTACGCAGCTCAGCCAAAATTTTTCTTACTCATGGAGACCGGGAGACGATTCATCATTGATTTATCACACGTTTTTGATTGGCGGTGAATCCTTTATCAGAAATATAGATGGAACAGTTGAAACATTTGAAGCCGGTCCGGAGTGGAGTTTCCTTTTAAAATCAGGCGGGCAGGGAAGTATTGGTGCCAACCTGGTATATGAAGATCTGTTACTTCCGTTTTCATTAGATCAAGATGTATTTATTCCCGCCGGCAGCTACACGTTTTATCGGGGAGTTGTTGATTATACAATGTCCCGAAGTGGACTTTTCAGGTTAGGAACAAATTTGGAAGCTGGTGGTTTTTACGATGGCTACAGCTTTTCGATCAGCCTTCAACCTACGTGGAATATTTCGCCACACTTAGAACTCCAGGGAACGTATGGGTTCGATCATGTTCAGTTTCCCGATCGAGATCAAACGTTTAATTCACATCTGGCAAGAGTTCGTGTGGGAGTTCCATTAAATACGGAAATATCAACAAACATATTCTTACAGTACAACAGTACGATCGATTCATTCTCCACCAATGCTCGATTCAGATATAACTTCAGTGAGGGGCACGATTTGTGGATCGTATACAATGAAAATATGAACACAAATCTAAATCGGCTGGGGGATATGCTCCCGCGAAATCAGTATAGATCTGTGATGTTGAAGTACACGTATACATTCATATTATAACTTACAGATATTTATCTCTGATTTGATCAGCAGATATGGAGCGTTTCACTGTAGCTTCATGAGCGGTGTAGACCTCATTTTCCTTTGTATCGTGATTGATAGTACATCCCATCCCGATAATATTTTTTTCGCCAATAACGGTTTCATGCTGAACGGCTGAATTCAGGCCGAGAAATGAATAATCTCCAATTTTTACGTTTCCACCCAATGTTGTACAGCTAAGCAAAGCATGATTCCCAACAATGGTATGATGACCAATTTTTGAGCCAATGATAAATGTATTATCTCCAACGGTTACAAAAGGCTGAAGGCTGGAAATTCCTGAGATCAACACATTCTCGCCATACTCTAAATCATCCCAATGCGTAACACTTTCTGTAACGTGGCTGATCATAGAATACCCTTTTTCTTTTGATTCGGTGAAAATACGTTCTCGCACATAATTATTTCCGGTTGCAATGAATAATTTAAAATCGGAGGGCGGAAACCGATCTGAAATCTTTTCAAATTCAACAACAGGTTTATCTAAAAAATGTCGTCTCTCTTTTATAAACTTTCTTTCAATACAATATGCTGCAATAGAAAAATTGGTTTCTTTTTCAAGAAAAGCGGTAACCAGTTCAGACAGGCCTCCGATACCGTAAATAACTACTTGCGAATCTTTCATCGAACTTTTCACTGGTTTTTGAGAGTAAAAATAATTTAGTGAATGTAATACGAATTGAGGTTAAATAACCGTATATTTAAGGCTTTGCAATTTTTTAATAAGAGGTAGTTCAACATAATGTCACAACAATTAAGAAATATCGCCATTATCGCTCACGTAGACCACGGCAA
>CAYRDO010000241.1:0-3242 GCA_964422985.1 uncultured Rhodohalobacter sp.
GGATCAGCTAATACAGCAAGAAAAGCTGGCTTCGCTGGGACAACTCACCGCCGGCATCGCCCATGAAATCAAAAACCCGCTGAACTTCGTGAACAATTTCTCGGACCTGAGTGTGGAGTTAATCGGTGAGGCAAAAGATGAAGTCAATGAGATCAATTCAAAATTTAAAATTCAAAATTCAGAATTAACTGATCTCCTTGACGACATCGAAACCAACCTCAAGAAAATCCACGAACACGGTACACGGGCCGATGGTATTGTGAAATCGATGTTAGAGCACAGCCGGGGTGGTTCGGGCAAAATGGAGCCAACGGATTTGAATGCGTTGGTCAAAGAATTTGTGAATCTCTCTTTCCACGGAATGCGGGCTTCTAAAGATCCTATAAATGTGGATATTGAAATGGAGCTGGATGAAAATGTGGGGAAGGTTCCGTTAATTGCGGAGGATTTTTCGCGGGTGATTATCAATCTCTGCAATAATGCCTTCGATGCAATGAAGGCAAAACTGAATTCTGAATCCAGAATTCAGAATTCAGAAGAATACAAACCAAAGCTTACGATTCGAACTCAGCAGCAAAATTCCAGCATTTCCTTAGAAATAGAAGACACCGGCCCGGGCATTCCAGAGGAGATGAAGGATAAGATTCTTCAACCGTTTTTTACTACTAAGAAAGGGACGGAAGGCACCGGACTCGGATTGTCGATCACCAATGATATCATTAAAGCACATGGAGGGAACTTGAGCATTAATTCCATTCCTTCCGGAAAAACCGTAATTACTATAAAAATCGGTTAAAAAGGTTATATGATTCGAACAACATTCTTCAAGATACTTTTCGGGACTATTCTAATTTTCCTCGTAGCAAGTGAAACTCCGCTTCAGGCTCAGTCTGAGGCTTTTCGACATATTACTCCACGGGATGGACTGCCCAACGGTTATATACAGACCATAACCCAGGATAGCAACGGGTTTATCTGGATCGGCACGAACTCAGGCCTGGCTCGGCATAACGGCTACTCAACGATATCTTATCAGGTTGATGCGGACGACAGCACATCAATAAGCGGCAACACTGTCTGAGACATTATTGCATATCACGAACTGACGTTTTTGATTTCGACTAACGGACGAGTTTTTCTGTTCACTCCGGCAACAGAAGAGTTTAATACCGTTCAGGTACCCGACTCCCTCCCTGAGCTGACGAGTGTGTCGGATCTTATTCTTACAGATGATCAGTCGCTATGGGCGGTCGGGTCAGGTGGCCTCTACAGGTTTGATGTTACGACAATCAAAGATGAAGTGCCTTCAGTTGAGCATTTCCCCATCCCACTTACCGGCGACGAAACGAATATCGGACGCAGTACGATTGCCATCGACAGAGTAAATAATCTTTGGGTCGGAACTAACACAACGCTCCACAAATTTGATATCGATGCGTCAAGTTTTGTGGATATCGGGGCGGTTACAGATAAGGCTATGGAGATTATTGAGGAATCGATTTGGGATCTACACGTAACGCCTCAGAACGCGCTATTGATTTCGTCAACAGCCGGGCTGGCAATCCTGGAAGAAGACTCGGGTCTGATCCGTGAAGTTCAGCAGCTTGGGGATTTTGGAGTTGAAGCTTTAAGAGGGGCGGCATTTCAATCCATAACGGAAGACCCCAACGGAAATATCTGGTTTGGAACAGGGTTGATCGGGGCAATTTTATGGAACCCGGTATCGGGAGAGATTGAATCATACCGTGCATCCGAAGCATCCACGAACACAATTGCTTCAGACGATATTCACTACGCATTTGAAGATGAACAGGGGAATATATGGTTTGGGTATCACTTTTTTGGTGCAAGCATCATGTACGACGATTCATGGAACTACACGATCAAGACTCCTTTTCCGGATTTGCCCGAAGGCTCTCCGGAAAACGCCCTGCTGTCGGCCTACATGGATAGTTCCGGCACGCTGTGGGGAACTAACCCAACTGGGTTAATTCGGAATCTGGGAACTGATGACCAGGAACTGATTCCGGTGAAAGATTCAATCCGTGAATTTATTGGTGAATCATCAGTGCTGCTTATGGTTCCTGAAGTATTCGGTGATCGTTTCTTAATGTACGCAATTACGAATGGGAACCCAGCCGGGGCATTTGTTGTGTATGACAAACAAAACCCTGATGATATTTACAGTCTGTTAAATCTGCCGGAAGATGTGCAGCTTGCGCCCGGCAGTTTGGTAAAGTCGGGTACCAATGTTTATACCTCGACGTACAACGAGGATGCTATTTTGCGCATCAATTATTCAACAGGTGAGGTAGATGTTATTGAGCTGCCGGTCACACAAGAGTACCCTGATGCTACAATACAGGTTGCGGGGCCAGTTTTTATCGATGGAAGTGATTTGTACGTGCACACTTATTGGATTGGAACACCAGAAGGTGTCGTAGCCGAGCGATTTATCATGAATTTGGAAACTGATGAGTTCAGGCCACATAATCTGGTGGTAGATTATCCTGTTTCAGGGATTCAGGCGCCGCTTGTTTCCGAGTATGAGGAAGGTGTCATGTATCTCAACAGCTCTACAGGATTAATTCGGATAGATAACTTAAACAGTTCCTACACCGTCCTCTTTGAAGATCAGATGGCGTTATTGAGGGAAGGATCGCTGCTTATGGTAGAGGATGCAGAGGGGTACATTTGGCTGACCAACAATACCGGTTTAACACGGATTGATCCGCTATCAGAAACAATCGAATATTTTGAGGTTCCGCCCGGACAGTATACCACGATTAATGCGTTTCCCACGCTGCTTAGAAATGGCGAGATTATCTTCCATGGACAGCAAGGCTACCTGCGGATGTACCCATCAGATCTGAGAAGCACGCAGACAGCCGGAGAGACCATCATTGAATCGATACAGGCGGGCAGTGAACTTTTTAACTTGATCTATTCATCGGAAGAGCCTGAAATTCCAAGCGATCAAAATGCACTTACGTTCAACTATTTTGGCCTCGATTATCGTGAGCCTGCGTCCATCAGCTATCGCTACAGGATTTTAGGAGCAGACAATGAGCAATGGTCGCCGGTTGGCACCCAGCGATCTGTTTTTATTCCCAACTTGCCATCGGGTGATTATATCTTCGAAATTCAGAGTGGCAGCTTGTTTGGAACATTTAACGGCCAGACCGCAAGCCTCTCATTTACGGTGCTTCCACCCTGGTGGAATACTGTTCCTGCTTACCTGA
>CAYRDO010000241.1:3252-5432 GCA_964422985.1 uncultured Rhodohalobacter sp.
TGCCCGCGGGACTGCCTCGGACGCGCTCAGGGCGACAGGGCCCAGCGCCGGCGGTTGATACAAAAAGAACGGGAGCGCTCCAGGGAAAAAGAGCTTGAACAGGCACGTGAGATTGAAAAAGCCTATAAAAATCTAAAAGAAGCGCAGCAACAGCTTGTTCAACAGGAGAAACTTGCGTCTTTAGGACAGTTAACGGCCGGCATTGCTCATGAAATCAAGAATCCGTTGAATTTTGTAAATAATTTTTCGGATCTGAGTGTAGAGCTAATAGAGGAGGCGAAGGAAGAGCTGTCAGCCCTCAGCGATCAGCTTTCAGCGGAAGACCGGGAGAAGGTGGATGAAGCCTTCGAGATTCTAAATGACATTGAATCTAACCTCAAAAAGATCTACGAGCATGGTACCCGTGCCGACTCTATTGTAAAATCCATGTTGGAGCATAGCAGGGGTGGTTCGGGTAAAATGGAACCCACCGACTTGAATGCATTGGTCAATGAATTTGTCAATCTCTCCTTCCATGGCATGCGGGCTTCTAAGAACGCCATCAGTGTTGATATAGAATTTGATCTGGATGACACTATTGGAAAAGTTCCCTTGATTGCCGAGGACTTCTCAAGAGTCATCATCAACTTATGTAATAATGCATTTGATGCAATGCGAGATAAAATAAATGCTGAATCAGAAACACCGGATTCAAAAGAATTTTCTCCGAAGCTGATAATTAGGACTTTTGAGAAGAATCAAGCAACTTTCCTGGAAATTGAAGATAATGGGCCGGGGATCTCACAAGAAATTAAGGACAAGATCTTCCAGCCTTTTTTCACTACAAAAAAAGGCACCGAAGGCACGGGACTGGGGCTAAGTATTACCAACGATATAATAAAAGCACACGGTGGTTTTTTAGAAGTTTCCACTAAACAAAATAAGGGTACATGTATCACCATTAAACTATCCCCGGGTAGATAAGAAATGACTATAAAAAACAGACTGAAATTTAAAATCGGTGCTCTTTGCCTCGCTACTTATATGGCTTTGGCAGCTACTGCATCAGCCCAAACCGAACTGGAAACAAAACCTACTCTGCTGCAAAGTGAAGCTCCTACCCTTCGTTTTGAACATATTGGCCTTGGTGAAGGCATGTCCCAGGCTAGTGCTAATACGATCATGCAGGATAGTAAAGGTTTTCTCTGGATTGCTACCCAGGGAGGGCTTCATCGCTATGATGGCCATGAATTTAAGGTGTACAAACAAACGCCCTTTGACAGCTCTTCCCTTTCAGAAAATTGGGTTTGGGGAATGGCCGAAGCAAAAAATGGAGATATCTGGGTCACTACAGAAAGTGGAGGGCTTAATCGATTGGATCAGGCGACCGGAAAATTTAAAAAATATGTTCACGACCCCGATGATTCTACCAGCATCTCCAGCAACCGTGCCTTTATGCCTTTTGAAGATAGCCGGGGTGACCTTTGGGTGGGTACATTTGGTAACGGACTGAACCGCATGCTTGCCGGTGAAGATGGTAAATTTATCCGATACGAACATATCCACGATGACCCAACTACCATCTCAAGCCACGCGGCCTATTGGATCGATGAAGACTCCGAAGGCTTTCTTTGGGCGGGTGGCAATAACGGACTATCAAGAATAAATCTCGACACCGATGAGATCACACGCTTTCTGTTCGAAATTGATGGCAGAGGGTTCTATGGAGATCCGGAAAACGTACTCGATCAATACCTTTCACCAGTTGAACCCGGCATCATTTGGTTAGCTACCGGGAATGGACTGGTACGGCTTAATAGTAAAACGGGTGATTATGAACGCTTTCTCATTGCACCAAATGATGACGACAATATCAATCCATTTAATTTCCTTCATCAGGTGGTTCCCGATCCGGATAATCCAAATGTATTATGGGTAGGAGGTCCTGGAACGGGAGTAAACCGCTTCGACATCCTTAAAGAATCTTTCACCTCTTACCGTAATAATCCTCGCGATCCTCATAGTCTCAGCGAGAACTACGTTCAATCCATGTTTACCGACCGCTCTGGTACCATTTGGGTAGGAACAGCTACCGCAGGTTTGGCAGCTTTTAATCCGGGAGCTGTAAATTTTATCCATCTGAAAAACGATCCTGATGATGATCAAAGTATTGCTCCGGGTATTGTCTGGGGTGTTTATGA
>CAYRDO010000242.1:0-5408 GCA_964422985.1 uncultured Rhodohalobacter sp.
ACAAACTCTTCGTGTTCCTCTTTCATAAATACACTTCGGAGAATGGTTACATGATCTTCATCCACTTTATAATCAGAGAAGTTTTTGGAAAATGTCTCAGCCGGGATCTTAAAAAGACTGAGATGAAAACCTTCGGTATCTAATTCCATTCCTTTATCAAAAACCTCTTTATTGATCTCATTCAAAGCATGGATTGATTTCTGCTTCGGTTCTTTGAAATAGGCTACAATATCGAGGTCCGGATTGCAGTAAAGTTTCCAACTGTCTTGTTTTTCTATTTTCTTTGCAAACTTTTTGGCGGCCCGGATCGTGGATGAGAGAATATTTCCAAGTCCGGAGTTGTTCAGCGGGAGCAGTTCAAGTGTTGCCCAAAATGCTGCGGCTGAGGCTCCGGCACGCGAACACTCCAGGCTGATTTCTCCGAGATGAAGATCATCAGAGGTGAAATAGGTGTATGGAGAATCGTGTTTGAAATATTGCCCGACGGCGGCATCTTTATAGAGCACACTTCCGCAACCATAGGGCTGCAGTCCATGTTTATGCGGATCGATCACAATGCTGTCACATTCGGAGAGCGTCTGCCAGTGATTTTTTGAGGTTAACTGATCAGAAATAAGTGTAAAAAATCCTCCGTAGGCTGCGTCCACATGAACTCGAATATCAATCTCTTTTGCTACTTCAAGCATTTCTTCGAGCGGTTCCACAATTCCAAGGCCGGTTGTTCCCATGGTCACCACAATCGTACCAATTCTGTCCGCATTTTTTTTGATAAAATTGAGATCGGGAATTCCGTTTGGATCCACAGGAATCTTGAGAAATTCACAATTCAAAACCCGGCACATTCGCTGATGCGTGTAGTGAGCGTTTGCCGAAGCTGCAATTGCTTTCTCAGGATGAATTTCACGCGCAATAAACAGAGCCTCAAGATTGGCAATGGTTCCGCCGGAAGTGAGGTGGCCGAGTGAATTGGAATCATACCCAACCATTTTGGCCATTTTTTGAATGACCTCTTTCTCCATCTCTGAAGTTGGCGGCCCGCCGTCAAGAGCGTGGTTATTTGGGTTGATGGTCATTGCCAAGGCGTACGACAGCCATGCAATTGGGTGTGGGGGCTTCAACATTTGCCCCGCATAACTGGGATGATGAAACGGGTAATTACCCTCCAGTCGGGTTGCGAGTTGATCCGCTATCTTTTGAATTTTGTCTAGCTGATAGGCAGATGAATCTTTTTCTGCAAAGGAGCCATACGATGATCGCCAGTCATCCAGCTTTTTCAGAGCTTTTTGAAGAATCGGCAGATATGGTTCAAATTCGTTCAAACCGGATTATCGAATGGAGTAAGAGATTCCGAGTGAAAGGATCTGTGCAACCTGAATCTCCTTGGAAAAATCATCATCATAAACCAGGTCTAGGCTCAAATTTGTATTAATATAACTGTTCACTCGACCAATCAACTTATTAGAAAACAGCACATCCGTACTGTTGATGCCAGTGTTGAAATTTGTAAATGTCTGAATGCTCGAGGAGAATTGTACATTTTCCAGAACGTCCGTTTCAAGGCTTGCGCCCAGCGTTAAACCCGCTTCCGATCGAAACTGGTCACCTTCATCAAGGCCATAGGTTTCAGAAAGAGATTCATCACTCACGTAGGTTTGTTTGAGCCCGAGTCCGGCTTCAGCAGAAAAAATATCACTGGGAACCCAGGCCAAACCAACGTTTTCGCTAAAGTATGCCGGCGCCATAAATTTAGAGATGAGAACATTTCCGCCCTCTTCACCTGCTCCATAATCGTAGCCTTTGTCAAATTGCGTTCGGAATACAAAGTTGGTAAAAAGCTTTAGTTCGGGGTTTTCTTCATTGAGGGTGTAGAGAAATCGGTTCAGAAAATAAAGACGGTCGGCAATTTTACGGGTTCCCTCGTTTTCAATTCGGGTTTTTCCGTACCTGGTATCTAACAATAATCCATAGGCAAATCTACCATTTCGATAGAGTGAGGTAATTGTTGAGGTTCCGGTTGCAGCGATGTTATTTGTACCTCCTTGCGACCAATTCGAATAGGATGCCTGCGAACCGTTCAATCCGACAACCCATTTTGTATTGCCTCCCCGGAGAGTGTCGGGGACGCTAATGGAATCTTGAGCAATTAATAATGATGTGCTAAAAAGAAAAAGTGTAAAAAAGAGTAGCGCTCGTTTCATGCGATGATATATCGTTTATTTTTCAATTAGTACTACTTCGTTTGGCGTGCCGTTTTTTAAGCGAAGCTCAACCTGTTCGTCGAGCTTGGTGGGAGCGTCCACGCCAACAATGCCCGCCAAGACTGGATATTTTCGATGTCCGCGATCCACCAACACCACAACAAAAATCTTTTCGAACAGAGAAAGTTCCTTCACCTTTCGGATCGACCTGAACATCGTGCCGCCACTGAAAATCACATCATCTATGATAAAAAGAGCACAATTTTGAATTTTGTCAGAATCAAACTCAATGGTGGATTCATCTTCAGAATCAAGTTGTTTCAGGAGGATATCGTCCCCGGTAGCTTCATTCAGGTTTTTTTTGATCTCTTCGGCGAGGCTGTATCCCCGTTCATTGAGTCCTACCAAAGCAATCTTTTGATTTCGGGCCTCCTCAAGAATTTGGTAAGACATCCGTTTGATGGTACGTTGAATTCGTTTTTTTTCAAGAAGAATCATAAACTTCGATAGACTTTTTTATAATTCATTAAAATTATTCAATTTATTGAGGGAATAAAACAGAAACATTTCGGGAGCGTTATCAAAGAGAAAATTCAAATCATGAGGTGCAGTTATGAAAATTTCAAAACAGATTCTACTATTGAGCAGCGGTATTGCAGGAGGTTTTCTTGCAGGATATTTGATGTCATCTTACCAGACATCTGAACAATTTCAAGAACAACGAAAACGGGTTGAAACAGCTATTTTCCGATTCAACCAGGTTCTAAAAGAAAGCCAGGGCAGGCTTAGGGAGATAAACAAGCGCATGAAAAAAGAGTTAAGACAACCCATACCCGATCTGTATCGTGCCACCGAATCATTGTCGTTTGATGAAAACGAACTGATATATGACTAATAGCCGGCCATACCGGGAAGAGCTTTTTCAATGGATTTGGCAGCAGGTTGAGTTTGATTGCAGAAATCTTCGAACAACTTGCGGAAAATCCCTGCAAATTATCGATACTGGAACTTTAAATCACGGAGCCGGCCCGGATTTTTTGGGAGCTCATGTGAAAATTGATGAAAAAGATTGGTATGGAAGCATCGAGATTCACAAAAAGGCAGGAGAGTGGTTTCAACATGGGCATCACAACGACAAAGAGTTCAACAGTGTTGTTCTTCATGTGATTGTTGAGGATGATGGTTCGAGAAGAATTCAAACTGAGGATGGTCACCGGCCATTTACATTTATTTTGAAACCCCATCTCAGGGAAAAAGTCTATCGGCTGCTGGAAACAAAACAGCAACGGGGGATTGCCTGCTCCGGAAATGTTTCTTTTATCAATCAGCAGGCTTTTGAGGAGCAGATTGCCAAGGCGCAGAAAGAATACCTCGAATATAAAGTAGAGGAGCTGTTGGGTTTTTATGATCCCTCTCTTCCGCTTTCAACAGCCTGGACCAATTGTTTGATAACAGGAGTATATCGTACACTTGGAATTCCATCCAACCAGAACCAGATGGCAGAGCTCGCACAAGCAGTGTCTGAAGAGTGTAATCCTCATCAAGAAATTTCCAAGTTTATAGATCAGGTTAAACAGCTAGCCTTCAAATCAGAAAAAAATTTTCATTGGAAATTTACTGGAATGAGGCCTGCAAGCCGCCCCGAACAGAGAATTAAGCAAGCGGCTTCTTTACACTATTCAATTGGTCAGGTTCCATTTCCACAGTTTTTCAAGAATGATTTAGAAGGTACGTGGAGCCAGCTAATCGAAAATATTATGCCGGCCAATCTCCCCGGTCAATCACGCCTCAATCTCATCAAACAGATTGTTTATCTGCCGGCGCTCTATCTGCTGGGAGATTTGCTACACTCTGCCGGGGTAAAACAATCCGCCCTTGAGATATGGAGTTCTTCAGTTCAGCATGTACCGGAGGAGATAAAACAACCGTTCAAAAAAGCCGGTTTTAACATCAATTCTACAACAAAAAAGATCGGGCTGGCCCATCAATACAAGAGATACTGCCGCGAGAAGAATTGTCACCGGTGTGAAGTGTTTAAAAAAGCAATTCGTTCTTGATTGATATTTTTCAACTCTCTATCTTTGGAGTCTGTCGATAATACGATTGCCCGGTCGTCTAATGGCAGGACAGCTGGTTTTGGTCCAGTCAGTGGGGGTTCGAATCCTCCCCGGGCAACTCAGACAAAAGGATGCCAGGCGGTACTCCTTTTTCTTTTATAAGAACCATGATAAAAACGTTTTCTTGGATACGCCATTAGCCATATTTGCAGGGAGAAGTAACCTGGCACTTTCCCGTGCTATTGCTGAAAATTATGGTACAGAATTAGGAGAGGTAACAATCAAATCCTTTTCTGATGGTGAGCTCTACGTGAAGTATGAACAGAGCATTCGTGGTGAGGATATTTTTGTGATCCAATCCACACCGCCTCCAGGCGACAATATTATTGAATTACTGTTATTGCTGGATGCCGCTAAACGTGCCTCGGTAAAACGGGTTACAGCGGTGATTCCCTATTTTGGGTATGCACGGCAAGATCGAAAAGATCAGCCGCGGGTATCTATCGCCTCGAAGTTGATGGCGAATGTACTTGTGGAAGCCGGTGCGGACAGAATTTTGACGATGGATCTGCACGCATCCCAGATACAGGGTTTTTTCGACATCCCGCTTGATCACTTGTATGCGAGCCGGATTTTCATCGATTATTTTTCGAAGAATCCGATCGATAATTTGGTGGTTGTAGCTCCGGATGTAGGAAGTTTGAAAATGGCTCGGGCCTATTCAAAAAAACTGGGATCGAGTCTTGCGTTTATCGACAAGCGGCGTCCCAAACAGAATGTGGCTGAAGTGATGAACATTATTGGTGAAGTGAGCGGCAAAAACGTGCTGATTGTAGATGATTTGATCGACACGGCCGGAACCCTCACAAATGCTGCCGTTGCTTTGAAAGAACGCGGTGCGCTGAGTGTAATGGCAACAGCCACGCACCCGATTTTATCGGGGCCTGCGTATCAGCGAATTGAAGATTCGCCCATTGATGAGCTATTGGTGACAGATACGGTTCCGCTTCGAAAACCATCAGATAAAATAAAGGTTTTAAGCGTTGCCGGTATTTTTGCGGAAGCTATTGAACGTATCCATACAAACGATACGATAAGTGCACTTTTTGATGATTAATCGATAACTGAAAAACAATGAATCAACCAGAATTAT
>CAYRDO010000243.1:0-5368 GCA_964422985.1 uncultured Rhodohalobacter sp.
TAACTGTGTACGAAACTCAAGGTTCTCCGCTAATTGTAATGCTGCAAATGCATTACCGAATAGGATTGTTCTTTCTCGTAACCTGTCTGATTTTTTGAGAATATGAACTGGATTTGTTTGAGCTTCAAATGAAAATTCATTGTCTTGAATCTGTGTAGCATCCGGGTAGCTACCGTCTTCCCACTGAACTGGAAATATCGGGGGGAATTCAATAATTGTTCTTCTTGCGGTAGTACCACCGCCACCTTCCTCAATATTATTTTCATTGATTCTACCTATAGATAAATTAGTACCCAATGAAAGCCAATCTGTTGGATTTGCATCGTATACCAGCTTTAAATTTAATCGCTCCATATACGAATTTAAAAACACACCTTCTTTGTCAGTATAATTTAGAAAAGCACCAAAAGAAGAGTTATCACCACCCCACTGAACGCTCAACTGATGATCTTGTGATATAGCGGTTCTGGTAGCTTCATCCTGCCAATCAGTATCATAAAGAGGATTTCCTTGATCGTCAAACAAACGCGGATCGGATGGGTCAAAAACCGGCGGCTCATCTCCGCCATACGAAGGATATTTCGGAGCGTTTTCCATACCTATTCTTTGGACCCGCATAAACTCTTCTGAATTCATCACATCCATTTTACCGGCTCTGGTACCTACGCTTAAACTGCTTTCATAACCAACTTCTATTCCTGATCCCTCTCTACCGCCTCTTTCAGTGCTAATCAGAATGACTCCGTTAGCTCCGCGAGAACCATAAATAGCTGTTGCTGCTGCATCCTTCAACACCTCAATACTTTCGATGTCGTTTGGATTCATAAACTCAATACTTTCCCTTACTACACCGTCTACCACGTAAAGAGGATCAGCATTGGCATTAATCGTTCCAACACCCCTGATAATTACCCTGTTACTTCCGGTAGGAGCCCCTGAATTTGTCATAATGTTCACACCGGGAACCTTACCTCGTAAACTCTGTAACGCATTAAAGCTTGGGATTTCTTCCAACTCGTCGCCCGTTGCAACTCCAACGGAACCGGCGATATCACTTCTTCGCTGAACACCGTATCCCACAACTACAAGCTCTTCGCCACTAAATGTTGCTTGCTCCATTTCAATATCAATTTCTGTACGACCATTAATCGGTACATTCTGAGTTTGATATCCAACATATGAAACAACAAGTGTGTCATTTAATGACGGAACCGATAGTTCAAACGCTCCTGAAACATCAGTAGTTGTTCCTGTCGATGTCCCCTGGATAACAATGTTTACACCCGGAAGCGCTTCCCCGGATTCCAAATCAAAAACAGTTCCAGTAATGTTCTGTTGCTGAACTCTTTCATTGATCGTATTCTTTTCCGGTTCAATCAGTTCGCTTATTTCTTGTCCCGCATTTTGACCAAAGGCCATAGAAGCAGTGAAAAGAAATAAAACAAGACTACCGAAAAACTTTATTCTAAAAGAATAAATGCACTCTAATACGCTGGCGATTGGCGCGTATATCCTATTTCCAACTATCTGTTTTTCCATACCTTATTTCAATATTTGATTAGTTTTAGTTATGGGTGCTACGAGCCCGTGAGATCCACAAGTATTACATGTTAAATAATGAAAAATATTTTTTTGTGCAAATGTTTAAACAAATAAACTCCCATTCATATTTCAGAAAAGCCCTTACACATTTAATAGTAGGATAATATTCTACTCTTCAAAGGATAAAACGTCAGATATCTGCCCCCTTGGCTAGGCACATTTTCTAGATTTGAAACCTATAGTTTCAACTTGATGTATCTCTTTTCATGATTTTTTCAGATACCATTTATGTAGCGGTCGTCAAAGTCAAAAAAACAGAGAAAATTTCTAATCAGGCACGAACTACTTCATAAATGCTTTTACAACCTTTGCATTGTCATTTGTGCAATTTTCAATTACATAGTCCCCTGTTGCCGCCGGTATAATGACCGTTTCGCCATAGTGAAGCTTCATTTTTTGGTTATTCCCGGTAATGTTTACAGAATCCCCCTCTACCAAATTCAATACATGAAATCGGTTCTCTGTATGAACCTGAATGGATGACTTGAATTCCAGCCGCTGTATGGAATAAAGGTGCTCTTTATGTGTTGGAAGATTTATAACTTTCCAATCTTTACCTTCTTTATCTATTTCCGGCTTACTGATCAACTCTTTCTCAACCGACTTACCATTTCGGTCAAAATTAAGATTTTTCATTGCCCGGTCTACATTTAAGGGTCTCGGGTTTCCATCCAGATCCAGGCGCTGCCAATCATATATTTTGAAAGTAAAAATGTAGGGCGTATTGCTGATCTCTAAGACCAAATTGTTCTTACCCGAACAGTGAATGGTTCCTGCCGGAATCAGGAATAGATCATGTTTTTTTGAAGGAAACGTTTGAACATATTTTTCAACATCAGCTTCTTTTCCGCTTTTTTCACATTCCTGGAATTCAGACTGAAACTGATCGGGGCTTATATTCTCTTGAAACCCGAGATAAACTTCTGCATCCGGCTCAGCGTCCATAATGTAGTAGGTTTCATCCTGGGTGATCAATTCGCCAAAGTTTTCCTTGATGAAATCGAGCCTTGGGTGACATTGCAATGAAAGGTTTTGTCCGTCCATCGTATCGAGATAATCAAAACGTAATGGGAAATAATAACCATATTCCTCTGCATGCTGACCAAGGACCGCCTTGTTATCTTGATACAGGAGAAATTCAAAACCTGCTTCAAGCATGATTCCGTCACTTTCAAAAATAACTCCATTTTCAGGGGCAATGATCTCGAATGACCATGCATAGTTTTCTGCATCGGGATTTAATCCTTCAAATTTATCTTTCATCCATTGGCCTCCCCAAACTCCCGGTTCAAACCACGGCCTGACACGAAACGGACGTTCAACCATTTTTTCCAGCCCTTTTCGAAATTCATCACCATCCATCCAGGTAATCATACCGGGACGTTGACCATCTGCAACTACCGCCAGCTTTGACAGAAGATCTTTTTTATGCTCGTTACAAACCGGCCAGTCAACAAAATAGAAACGCTTGTACATTTTCTTGGCATCATCTGCTTTTGATAAACCGATATTGGTTACAGAGCCGGCTCTTGATCGAAACTGAATTTCATTTTTAGGCTGATCGATATAAATAACGGGTACATTCCAGTTAGTAAGCGCTGCGCCTGTACCATATATAATTGAAAGTTTTTCCGTGGTGGGAGTAATCCGTTGGATTGATACTTCATCAAAAAAATCTTTCAATTTTCCGGGATAGTTACATCCAAACAACGGGTCATCACCGCCCAAGTATCCCTCCAGCATGGAATCAATCTCTTCTTCAGGTTTCAAAGCCGCATCCATACAATACCAGTTTACTTCAGTTCCTGCTGATGTAAATTCACGATTTAAATGGGAAGCCACTTCATCCCAAAGGGTACCCACGTTTCCATCAATCACGATTTGATTGCAATTTTGCTCACGTATAAACTGCATAAGTGAATGATAGCCAGTTCGTATCTTCCCCTTACCCAGCGAGAATGTTGGATAGATATCATATCCCTCAGGTTTGTTCCCATGTTTTTGAACAGGAAGTACCGGAGAAATAGAATTGCGAATGTTGTCTTGATGCTCCTCCAATATACTTTGATGATGAACAGCAGCTCCCAAAAGAGAATATTCAGAAGTTTTATCGGCCACCTGAACTTTAACACCATTTGAAAAGTGATTTCTAAAAGATTTCTCAAACAGATGCATAGACTGAAAAATATTCCCACCAAATACGATGCGGTCAACATCTGTATCTTCAGTTAAACCATTTAAATACTCCGCCAGATTTTTTCCGAATTGATCAAAAATATGTTGAACCTCAGGGATGCTTCCCGCTTTTTTTGCCAGCTCCTTCACCCCGGATCTATTGCTAATTTGTTTTTCTTCGGCCTGATTTAAAAACCATTTTGTGGAAAAGTAATCTTCTGCCCTGCCACTCTTAAACCGGGTATTGTACAGATAATTTTCATCCATCAGCCCTGAAAAGAATTTGCCTTCCGAATAACTGGCACTGCCAATTCCCGTGCCTATAGTTATTGCTAATACTTTCTCTGAAAGGATATTATCTGAATGCAAAACTCCAGACAGAAAAGCTTTAGCATCATTTAAAAAAGAGATTTGATCAATTTGAATTCCTTTTTTTGCCAGAATGTTAATAAGACTCATTCTCAGATCGAGCGCAAATAACGATTCGAACTTATTTACCCCCGCAATCCGGCTCACACCTCTTTGATAATTCAAGGGGCCCGGCATGGAAATACCAATACCGCTGACTTCTTGAGATGACTTTAATTCTTTGGAAATGGCAACAATGCTGTCAGAAATCTTTTCAAGGAGATCGTCTGCTGAGGCATTGCTGTTGATTGATTGGTGTTGTATACCTTCAACTTCTATGGTCTCATTATTTATATTGACGACTCCTGAGGTTATATGACTTCCGCCAATATCAAGTACGATAGAATAGGACATTTACTAATCTTGTTTAAATGTTTAAACATTCAAACATAGATAGCAATTTTTTAAAATATTTGCCACTTATTTCTTTTCAAACCGAATTGAATATTTGAACTTATCACTTCGATAATAGCCGAGATTAAATTCAATGGGCCGCTCTCCTGTATCTAAAACAAGCCTCTTTCTGAACAGAACCGGTTTGTGCAATTTCATTTGTAAATATTCTGCAATGGTTTCATCTGCTTCGATGGCATCAAGTTCTTCTTCTGAATATGCAGGGATTACCGAATGTTTCTCTTCAAGAATAGAATAGAGGGAACCGGTATAATCTTCATTTTCATCAAGTTGTGTTCTGGGGTGAAACCATGAAACAAAGTAGACAAACGGTGCCACCCTATCTCCACGAAGCCTTTCTACCTTGAAAAGTTTTTTATTCTTACTGACTTTTAATTTTTGATATGCTTCATCAGGACCGAATTCAAATTCAGCATTTATGAAATAGTCCTTTAGTTTAATCCCTTTTTTTTGCATCTCATTCCGGAAACTGTGCCACTCAGAAAGCTTGGTAGTAATCGTTCGTTCAGCCAGAACCGTACCTTTTCCGGGTGTTCTTTTAAGCACTCCTTCATTTACAAGATTGGCAATTCCCTGCCTGACTGTATTTCGTGAAACACCGAATTTATTGGCCAATTTCTCTTCGCGTGGTAAATAACTCCCATCGTCATATTTACCGGTATCTATCTCATTCCTGATAAAATTTTCAATTTTCTTGTAAAGTGGTATAACAGACGATTGGTCAATTTTCATAATAATGTATTCTAGTGAGACAAAATTCTGATAGTCA